>CAYRUW010000088.1:0-6996 GCA_964427465.1 uncultured Diaminobutyricimonas sp. | reverse complement strand
ACGCTCTTGCGCTGCATGACGCCTGGCGCTTGCAGTTCGAGCGCGCGGCGTGACTCGGACTCGATCTCGCCGAGACCGTCGATCGGGTTGCCGAGCGGGTCGACCACACGACCGAGGTAGCCGTCGCCGACAGGGACCGAGAGCACTTCACCGGTGCGCGTGACCTCTTGTCCCTCTACGATGCCGGCGAACTCGCCGAGGATGATCACGCCGATCTCGTTCTCGTCGAGGTTCTGCGCGAGTCCCAGCGTGCCGTCGTCGAATCGGATGAGTTCGTTCGCCATGACGCCGGGCAGACCTTCGACGTGAGCGATTCCGTCGCCCGCGTCGACCACGCGTCCGACCTCGGTGGTCGTGGTCCTGCTCGGTTCGTACGCTTTGACGAAGTCTTTGAGCGCGTCCCGGATCTCGTCCGGGCTGATCGTGATCTCTGCCATGTCTTTCCTCTTGTTGGCGCTGCTGTCAGCCAGCGAGCTGAAGTCGAAGTTCGTTGAGCTTGGCCGCGACGCTTCCGTCGATCACGTCTTGACCGACTTGCACTCTGATTCCGCCGACGATGCCGGGGTCGACCACCTGGTCGATGCGCAAGTCACGGCCGTATTTCGCCGCGAGCGCCTTGCGCAGCCGTTCGATCTGCGCGGGTGCCACGGGTGCGGCCGAAGTGACGGTTGCGAGCGCGAGCCCGGCCTGGTCCGCGACCACCGTGACGGCGCGGCGCAGCAATTCGGCGGTACGCCGGCCGCGCGGCTGGCGCACGAGGTGACGCAGGATCGCCAGCGTCGGCTCGCTCGCCTTGCCTTCCAGCAAGCGCCCGACGAGTCTCACCTTCGCATCCGGATCGGCGAGCTTGCTGCTCAGCGCGAGTTCGAGCTCGGAGTCGGAAGCGACAGCGCGGCCGAAGGCGAAGAGCTCGCTTTCGATCGTGGCATCGCCGGCTGCTGCGGCAACGCTGCGCAAACCGAGCTCCTCGATCCCGTCGACGAGGTCGTCCGCACTGGACCAGCGGCTTGCAGCGACCGACTCGAGCACCGCGCGAGCGAGCGGATCGAAGGAAGCGAACACTCGCGCGACCAATGCCCGCTTGTCTTCGGCGGGAGCCGCCGAGTCGGCCAGAGCGGAACGCAGCCCAGCCGACTCCTCGACGGTGCGGCAAGCGGAGAGCAATTGCTCACCGACGTGCAGCCCGGGTTTCGCGGCGTGCTCGTCGAGCACGGCGCGGGCCGCGAGCAGGGCCTCCCTAGTCGCTGAGCGCATGTGCTACGCCTTCGCCTTCTCGCTCGACTCGATCTCGGCGAGGAAGCGATCGACGATGCCCTTGGCCTTCTTATCGTCGGCAAGGCTCTCGCCGATGACGCCGGCAGCAAGATCGATCGCGAGCGAGCCGACCTCGGTGCGCAGCGACACGAGCGCGGCCTGTCGCTCAGCCTCGATCTGGGCTTGCGCGTTCGCCGTGATCCGCGCCGCATCCGCTTGCGCTTGCTCTTTGAGCTCGGCCAGGATCTTGGTTCCGTCGGCTCGCGCCTGCTCGCGGATGCGGGCGGCCTCGGCCCGGGCCTCGGCGAGCTGCCGGTTGTACTCCTCGAGCGCTGCTTGCGCCTCTGCCTGGGCGTTCTCGGCCTTCTCGATGCCGCCCTGGATCTGCTCCGCGCGCTCGTCGAGCGTCGACTGGATGCGCGGCAACGCGTACTTCCAGAAGAACACGGCGACGATCGCGAACACGACCGCCGACCAGAAGATGTCGTAGACCGGCGGGATCAGCGGGTTGACGACCTCGCCCTGCGTCTCGGCGGACGCGAACAGGAATGCGTGCGGCATCCTGCCTCCTTATGCGGGGTCTTTGCTTACGGGAACGGGATGAACGCGACGGCGATGCCGATGAACGCGAGCGCCTCGGTGAAGGCGATGCCCAGGAACATGAGGCCGGTGAGGCGACCCTGCAGCTCGGGCTGGCGCGCCACGGCCTCGACGGTCTTGCCGACGACGATACCGACGCCGATGGCGGGGCCGATCGTGGCGATGCCGAAGGCGACAGGGGCGATGTGTCCCGTGAGTTCAGCGAGGTTCACGTGCTATTTCCTTCCGTGATTGCGAACGTGGCGGTTGCCAAGTCCGTTAGTGCTCTTCGACCACCGCGAGCTGGATGTACACGGCGGTGAGCAAGGTGAAGACGTAAGCCTGCAACAGCGCGACGAGCACTTCGAACACGCTGAAGGCGAAACCGAATGCAAAGGTACCGAGACTGAACAGCCCCCACCAGCCGCCCGCGGTGAAAATGAAGAATTGGGTTGCCGAGAAGCACAGCACGAGCAGCATGTGGCCGGCGACCATGTTCATCAGAAGACGCAAGGCGAGCGTGACCGGACGCACGATGAAGGTCGAGATGAACTCCATCGGAGTGATCACGATGTACAAGTACCAGGGAACCCCAGAGGGGAACAGGGAGTTCTTGACGAAGTTCTTGGGACTCCGGCGCAACCCCGCGTACACGAACGCGACATACGCGATGACCGTGAGCACTAGCGGCAAACCGATCACGCTCGACGCAGCGATGTTGAGTCCGGGCACGACGCCCGTGAGATTCAGGAACGTGATGAAGAAGAACATCGAGCTGAGCAGCGGCAGGAACCTCAAGCCGTCTTTCTCGCCGAGAGTGTCGATCGCGATGTTCTTGCGAACGAATCCCGTGGCGAGTTCGAGGATGCTCTGACCGCGCCCCGGGACCACGCGCATCCGTCGCGTGCCCAGCCAGAACAACAGCAGCAGTACGGCGACGGCGAAGAAGCGGACCAGGATTATCCGGTTGATATCCAGCGGCGTGCCCTCGAGAAAGGACAGCGCGGGAAACACCCCGTGCTCCTCGTTGAAGATGCTGACCGGGAAGAAGTCGTTGATCGAGGGACCGTGGAACTCCCCGTCCTCAGCGGCGGGTGCGACCAGGGCGAGGGCGTTAGCTAACAGCGCTGACTCTCCAGATTCTGGGCGTGAGAACACGCAAGCGAGGCAAGGAGGACGGGGGTTCGGTGACTCAGCCTAGCAATAGACGAACCGCAAGGCGTATTCATCGCCCGTCACCCTCGCTCGTCCTCGTGCGGCAGTCGAACGTCACTCACGTAGGGCACTCGCGAGCGTGTGAAAGCGAGCACGTCGACGACGAGCGATCCGAGCACCGCGACGACGACGGTGACGAAGAACACGTACGGGTCGAAGAAGTCCTGGCGCGAGAGCGCGAACACGAGCGCGAGGAACACGACGAGCTTCACGAGCCAGCCGCCCATGACGATGCCGAAGAACACGGGGCTGAACAGCTCCGCTTTCGAGGCCCTCGCCGCGAGCAGGATCGTCGCGGCCGTGAGCCCGAGGAACACCGCGGTGAGCCCGGCCCCTGTGAGCGCGCCGAACACCCCGGGCAGCCCCGCGACGAAGTATCCGGCGATCGACCCCACGATCGCGATCCCGAGCGCGAGGAGTGCGCCGTAGCCCAGCGCGCGTTTGAGGATGGGGGCAGCAGTCATAGTGCCTTCTTCCGGGTCTCGGCGAGCACCGGCTCTATGGCCGGGCGTCGTCTGGTCAGGGGCAGCAAGGTGAACACCGAGCTGAGCGTGAGCCCCACCGCGATGAAGGCGAGCGCCCAGCCCCAGTGCACGAACAACGGCAGCAAGCAACCGACGGCGACGACGAGCGACCACACGTAGAAGATCAGCACCGCCTGGAAGTGCGTGTGGCCGATGTCGAGCAACCGGTGATGCAAGTGCAGCCTGTCGGCGCTCCACGGCGACTTACCGGCCCGTAGCCGGCGCACGACGGCCAGTCCGAAGTCGAGCAGCGGCACCACGAGGATCGCGACGGGCAGAATGATCGGGATGAGCGCGGGCAGCACATCGGAACGGCCGATCTGCCCGGCGGCCACCTGACCGGGATCGATGAAACCGGTCACCGAGATCGCCGAAGTCGCCATCAGCAGGCCCACGAGCAGAGCACCCGAATCGCCCATGAACAGTTTCGCCGGGTGCCAATTCAGGAACAGGAATCCGAAACACGCCCCGGCCAGGGCCACGGTCACGAGGGTGGCCAGGTTGAAGTATTCGCTGCGGCCGCCGGCCTGCAGCAGGTAGCTGTAGATGAAGAACACGCCGTTGGTGATGATCGCGACACCGGCCACGAGACCGTCGAGGCCGTCGATGAAGTTGATCGCGTTCATCACGAGTACGACCGAGAACACCGTGAGCGCGAGCGAAAGCGTCGGCGAGAGGATCGTGATGCCGCCGATGGGCAGCGTGAAGAGCTGAATGCCGCCGTAGGCGAGGATCCCGGCGGCGATTATCTGCGCAGCGAGCTTGATCGTCCAGTCGAGGTCCCACAAGTCGTCGGCTACGCCGATCACGACGATCACGAGAGCGGCCGCGCCGATCGCGAAGACGCGGCCGGGTTGCGCGAACACGAGCTGGAATTCGTGGAATTGCGAGGCCACCAGGAAGGCGGCGGCGATCCCCAAGAACATCGCCACGCCGCCGAGCCTGGGTGTCGGCCGGGTGTGCACGTCGCGCGCGCGGATCGCCGGGTAGAGCCGGTACCGGTGGCTCAAGCGCACGATCAGGTACGACAGGCCGAAGGTCACCCCGGCCGAGACCGCCCCGACGAGCACGTAGAAGACTATTCGCATTTTTCCGCCCCGACGACGGCTCTGAGCTGTTCGTCCGCGATCACGCCGTGCCGCAGGATGCGCAGCTTTCCGCCGTCCGGCAGCCCGGTCGCGTCGACGATCGTGGAGGCCGGGTCGCGCTCGCCGTGTTCGTACTGGCCGCCGGCAGGGCCGTCGTCGAGGTAGACGCTAACTCGCTCGCCAAGCATTCGCTCGGCCTCCGCGGCCGTGGTCGCGGCCGGCCGACCGGTCAGGTTGGCGCTGGACACGGCGAGCGGGCCGGTCTCCGCGAGAAGTTCCAGCGCGATCCGGTTCGCCGGCATCCGCAAGGCCACCGTGCCGTGGGTCTGGCCTAGGTCCCACTGCAGCGAGGTTCGCGCGGGCAGGATCACGGTCAGCCCGCCGGGCCAGAACCGCTCGACGAGCGCGCGCACCTCTTGCGGCACATGCTCGGCGAGCGCATCGAGGGCCGGCATGCCGGGGATGAGCACCGGCGGTGGCGCGGTGCGCCCCTTCGCCTCGACGAGCCGCCGAACTGCTTCGGGCTTGAACGCATCGGCGGCCACGCCATACACGGTGTCGGTCGGGATCACGACGAGTTCGCCCCGGCCGATCGCCCCACGTGCCAGGCGCAAGCCAGTCAGCAGCTCAGTCTCCACCGAGCAGTCGTAAATGGGGCCCATATCGCGTTACATCGTAGCCGCCGCGCTCGGTGCAGATTCCCGGTTGCCGGATGCCGTCGTCGCCGATCAGCGCCGACCGGCGCGGCGGCGGAACACGATCGCACCCCACCCGATCGCTACGGCGAGGATGAGCACCATCCAGGCGAGCGCGTAAAGCGGCTCGGAATCGAGCGGCGTGCCCATGAGCAGGCCCCGCACGGTCTCGATGACCGGAGTGACCGGCTGGTTCTCGGCAAGCCAGCGCAACCAGTCCGGCATGGTCGCCACCGGCACGAACGCGCTCGACAGGTACGGCACGAACAGCAGGATGAATCCGTACCCATTGGCGGCCTCCGCATCGCCGGCGGCGAGCCCGATGGCGGCGAACAGGTAGGTGATCGTGAGGATGTAAAGTGCGATCATCCCGACGGCGGCCAGCCAGCCCTCGACGCCGGCCGACGGCCGGAAGCCCACGAGCAACGCGACGCCGATCACGACCGCGGTCGAAAGCAGGTTCCGCCCGAGCGATGCGATCACATGGCCGGTGAGCACGGCCCACGCGCGGATCGGCAGGGTGCGGAACCGGTCGATTATCCCCGTGCTCAGGTCCTGTGCCACGTCGACCGCGGTCGAGGCGGCCCCGAAGCCCGCGCACAGCAGCACGATCCCGGGCACGACGTAGTCGACGTAATCGCCGCTGGGATCGATCGCGCCCCCGAACACATAGGTGAACAGCAGCATGAGCAGCACGGGCAGTCCGATTCCCATGAGCAGCACGTCGAGGTTGCGAACGGATCTGCGAATGCTGCGGGCGGTGAACGTGAGCTCCTCCGCGGCGAATGTCAGGCGCCCGCGAGCGGATGCCGTCGGCCGGCGGGAGACTGCCGGTTCCATCGGGTGTAGTGCGGTCATCGTGCTGTCGTCCTCTCTACTGGCTCGCGGTGCGCGGTTGGTGTCTGCGGCGCCGCGTGCGCCGTCCTGCCGGTGAGCGTGAGGAACACGTCGTCGAGACTGGGCTTGCGCACGCTCACGCTGCCGAACGCGAACTCCTCCTCCAGCCGCTCGATCGCCATGCGGAGCCCCGCGAGCGTGCCGTCTGTCTGCAGCTCGCGCACCAGACGGTCTTCCCGGTCTCGCAGCTCGACGACGTCGCTTCCGGTGCGGCTTTTCAACTCGGCGGGCGTCCCCTCGGCGACGATGCGGCCCCCGTCGAGCACGGCGACCCGGTCGGCGAGTTCGTCGGCCTCTTCGAGGTACTGAGTGGTGAGGAACACCGTCGTGCCCTCGTTGCGCAACTCCCGGACGTCGTGCCACAGTTCGCGCCGGCTGCGCGCGTCGAGCCCGGTGGTCGGCTCGTCGAGGAACAGCACTGTGGGCGGCACGATGAGGCTCACCGCCAGGTCCAGGCGGCGGCGCATCCCGCCCGAGTAGGTGCGCACGCGTTTGTCCGCAGCTTCGGCGAGGCCGAACCGTTCGAGCAGTTCGTGCACTCGGCTGCGCGCGGACACCCGGCCCAGGCCACTGAGCCGCGCCATCATCGTCAGGTTCTCGGTTCCGGTGAGCATGTCGTCCAACGCCACCGATTGTCCGGTCACTGTGATCGCCTGTCGCACTCGCGCCGGCTCGGCGACAACATCCGAGCCGGCGACTTTCGCCACGCCCCGGTCGGGTTGCACGAGCGTGCAGAGGATGTTG
>CAYRUW010000087.1:0-7018 GCA_964427465.1 uncultured Diaminobutyricimonas sp. | reverse complement strand
AATCCGACTGCATACCCAGAGCAACTTTCAGGGCCACGACGATCGCTCGTCTGGCCCGTGAACCGCACTTCGTCCGCTGCACCCCGCTCCCGTAGGAGCCGAAGACCCCGAGCGCCAGCGGCTGCACGAAGAGGAGGCGAGCCAGGAACGCTGGATGGCCTCTTACCTCGACATGGTGATGGTGCTCATGTGCCTGTTCATCGTCATGTACTCGATGTCGACCATCGATCAGCACAAGTACGAGCAATTGCGCGAATCCCTCGCCACCGGGTTCGGCATCGTGCTCGACGAAACGCCGGATCCCTCGCCCGGAGTGGCCACGCCGGATCCAAGCGCCCGGCCCGAGACCCCGGAACCGCCGAGCCTGGCCGGGATCGAGAAGAGGCTGCTCACGGAACTGAGCGAACGTCTCGGCGGAGCGCTTGCCAGCCGTGGGCTCCGGCACACCGTCAGCTTCGAGCTCGACGAGCGGGGACTCACCGTGCGGTTGCTCGGGTCTGAGACGTTCTTCGAATCGAACAGCACGCGCTTGAGTGCGACCGCCGAGGACGTCCTCGATGCGATCGGGCCGGTGCTCGCCGAGTCCGGGCACGAGGTCTCGGTCGAAGGGCACGCGGACTATCGCAGCAGCGGCTATCCGTTCCCGACCAACTGGGAGCTCTCGTCCGGTCGTGCGACCCAGGTGCTCAGGCACTTGGTGGAGCGCACCGGCATGCCGCCCGAGAAGATCGGTGCGGTCGGGTACGGCTCGGCAAGACCGATCGCAAAGGGCACCAGTCCCGACGAGCTCGCACTCAACCGCCGCGTCGACGTCGTGGTGATCTCGGAGGTCCCGCTCGAGCTGTGAGGGCGAGCCCGATCGCCCTCACCCTCTTACCGGCACGTCCCCGCTGCCGATAGTGCAGGGTGTGACGGTCCAGGCACACACGGCACCGCGTGCGCCCGGGAAATCCGCAAGGCCTGTCGAGGTCTACGATTTCCGGCGCCCGACGACACTCGCGCGCGAACACGCGCGAGTGCTCGAGGTCGCCTTCGAGACTTTCGCGAGGCAGTGGGGCACGCAGCTCACCGCGAAATTGCGGGTGATGTCGCAGATCACATGCGAAGAGGTCGTCATGCTCACCTACGACGAGTATGCCTCCTCTTTGCCGGCCGCGACCGCGATGGTCTTGTTCGAACTCGAAGGCCATGACGCCAAGGCAGTGATCCAGTTCCCGACCACGGCGGGACTTTCCTGGATCGGTCACTTGCTCGGCGGCAGCGGTCAGCACGACCAGCAAGAGCGGAAATTCACCCAGGTCGAGCAAGCGCTCATCGGGGCACTCATGGGGGATGCGATCGAAGACCTGCGGTACTCGCTCGGTGCCCTGCTCGTGACGACCATCACGGTCGACGGCATCCAGTACAACTCCCAGTTCGCCCAGGCCGCGGCGCCCGCAGATCTGATGATCTGTGCGGGCTTCGGCGTGCGTCTGGGCGACAACGTCGTCGAAGCCTCGGTCGCGGTGCCCGCGGATGCGCTGCTGCCGCAACTGGGCGAGGCCAATCACACGAGCAGCACGGCGTACGCGAGCGAACTCATCCGATCGCAAGTGGCGGCGGTTCCGCTGGACGTCTCCGTACGCCTGCAACCGGCGATCGTGAAACCCGGTGCCGTGCTCGAACTCGCGGTCGGCGATGTGCTGCCGCTTCCGCATCCGCGCCACCGCCCGTTCGAGGTCGCCGTCGGCGACCTGACCCTGGCCACCGCCGCTGCAGGCGCGAGTGGCTCACGCCTTGCTTGCGTCGTCGTGAGCGGCGCCAGCGCCCATCCCACGGCAGCGGAAACCGCCGCACCTCACCAGGAGACAACGTGATCGCAACCACCGCACCCTTGCCCGCCGCCGCACAAGCGCTCGCGGACCTGCTGCCCTCGGCGAGCCCTTTGCGAGCGCAACCCGGCCAGGGACCCATCCCCGAGCAGTACGCGAAGTCGGCCATCGCGGCCTCGTTCGTGGGCACGGTATCGGCCGACGTCGCAGTCGCACTCGTGGACCGCGCGCCCTTGCTCGAGGCCGCGGGCGCCGACGCGCCACTCGTGGCCGCCGACGTGTTGCAACCCGCGCTCGAACATGCGGTGGCCGTGCTCGGCGCGGGCGTGCTCGGCGATGTGCGCGAAGACGACGCAACTGCACTCTTCGCGCATCCCGGAACTGCCGTGTTCGAGCTGGCGACCGAGGCGGGTCCGGCCGGCTGGTTCGCGATAAGGCTTCGCGAACAGGCCGCGGATCCGGGCCGGAACCTGGAAGCGAGCGCACTCGGCGCAGGCAGGCTCTCTCGCATCAGCAACGTCGAAATGCTGCTCACGGTTGAGATCGGCCGCACGCGCATGCCCGTGCGCGACGTGCTCAGCCTCGAGCCGGGCGCGGTCATCGAACTCGACCGCTCGGCGGGCGCGCCGGCCGATGTGCTGTTGAACGGCAGGCTCATCGCGCACGGCGAAGTGGTCGTGGTCGATCAGGACTATGCCGTGCGGATCACGAAGATCCTCGACTTCGCCGAGAACCCGGGGTAGGGCGGCGATGGACGAGTTCATCGCCCTCGCGTTGCGGGTGACCGTCTCGCTCACGGTCGTGCTCGCGGCGCTCTGGCTGCTGCAGCGTCGTCTGGCCCGCGGACGCAGGGTGCGTAGCGAAAGCAGAATCAGGGTGCTCGGCCGGCATGCGCTGAGCCGCCGTGCCTCGATCGTGGTCGTCGAAGCCGACGGGAAACGGCTGCTGCTGGGGGTGACCGAGCAGCAGATCAGCGTGCTCCAGGACGCGACTGTGGCGCCCGCCGCGAGCGAACCCGTGCCATCGGTCTCCGGCCCCGTGCCCGAGCCGATCCGGGCACGGCAAGCGTCTTCGCACACGTCGCTGGCCGAATCCGACGAGATTCCCGAACGGCGCTCGCGCCGTCGCGCGGGGGCCGCCCCACGTCTGGACGGATCGATCCTGTCGCGCGGCACCTGGCGGCAGGCCGCGGCGGCGCTGCGGCAGGGCAAGTGAGCGCTTTGCGCACCCGCGCCCGGCCCGGCTGGGCCGCGCGACTGGTGCTGCTGGTCGCCGCGACCGCAGCCGTGTCCGCATGCTTCGCCCTCATGCCTGAGGCTGCACAAGCAGCGCCCATCGGCCCGACCGAGCCGACCGAGCCGCAAGAGCCGACGGCTCCCGGTGAGGTCACGGTCGAGATCAACGGGCCCGACGGCGAACCGTCGTTCGCGATCGTCGTGCTCCTGGGCATCACATTGCTCTCGATAGCGCCGGCTCTGCTGCTCATGATGACCTCGTTCACGAAGATCTTCGTGGTGCTGGGCATGACCCGGAATGCCCTCGCTTTGCCCTCGCTGCCGCCCAACCAGGTACTCGCCGGGCTCGCCCTGTTCCTGTCGATGTTCATCATGTGGCCGGTGCTCGTCGACGTGACCGATGCGGGAATCGCCCCATATCTGGAGGGCAGGCTCGAGTTCGACGCAGCATTCGAGGCGGCATCCGTTCCCTTGCGCGAATTCATGCTTGCGTACACCCGCGAGGAAGACCTCGCCCTGATGACCCGTGCCGCCGAACAACCCAACCCCATGTCGCCGGACGACGTGCCGCTGCACACCCTCATCCCGGCGTTCATGATCTCGGAACTGCGCGCTGCCTTCATCATCGGCTTCGTCATCTTCGTGCCGTTCCTCGTCATCGACCTCGTGGTCTCGGCAGCGCTGATGTCGATGGGCATGATGATGCTCCCGCCGGTGATGATCTCGCTGCCGTTCAAGATCCTGTTGTTCGTGCTCGTCGACGGCTGGGGGCTGATCGTGACCGCGCTCGTGGGCAGCTATCAGGGGGGCTGATGGACACCAACGCCGTTCTCGACATCGGGTTGCAGGCGCTCATCGCAGCGGCCAAGCTCGCCGCGCCGCTACTGGTGACTTCGCTCGTGGTCGGTTTCGCGATCTCGCTGCTGCAGTCGATCACCCAGATTCAGGAGATCACGCTCTCGTTCGTGCCCAAGGCGGTCGCGGTTGCGATCGCGATGATCGTCGCAGGCCACTGGATGATCGCGGAGATGATCGCGTTCACCCACCTCATGTTCGAGCGGATCCCGCACTTGCTGGGCAGCGGCTGAAATGGAACTGGCAATCGGACTGACTTGGCTCGAGGCGACGATGCTCGCCGGCGTGCGCATGGTCGCATTCCTCCTGGTCGCGCCGCCATTCTCGTACTCGGCCATCCCGATGCAAGTCAAGGCGATGCTCGGGCTCGGCCTTGCGCTCGCCGTCTCGCCGCACGTGGTGCCCGGTTACGCGCCGCCGGCCGGCGCGGGCTTCCTCGGCGCACTCGTGCTCGAAGTGGTCGTGGGGCTCGCTCTCGGTTTCTTGGTGATGCTCGTGTTCGCCGCCGTGCAAGGTGCAGGGCACCTGATCGACATGTTCGGCGGATTCCAGCTCGCCCAGGCCTTCGACCCGCAGACGATGGTCAACGGCGCGCAGTTCACCCGGCTGTTCCACGTGACGGCGCTCGCGCTGCTGTTCGCATCCGACGGGTATCAGCTCATCGTCGCCGGGCTCGCCCGCACCTTCGCCGCGCTGCCGATCGGCACCGGGCTCGACCTGGCCCGGCCGGCCGAGGCCATGGCACACGGGGTGGCCGAAATGTTCCTGGCGGCGTTGCAGATCGCCGGGCCGCTCATCATCGTGCTCGTGCTCGCCGACCTCGCCCTCGGCTTGCTCACCCGGGTCGCGCCCGCGATGAACGTGTTCGCGATGGGCTTTCCGTTGAAGATCCTGCTCACCCTGATCCTGTCCGTGCTCGTGATCGTCGTGCTGCCCCAAGTGGTCGCCTCCCTCACCGACCGGGCTGTCGAAGCTGTGCTGGGGACGGGCTGAATTGAGCGAACAGGATGCATCCGGCGAGCGGACCGAGAAGGCCACGCCGCAGCGAATGCGCGAGGTGTACTCGAAAGGGCAGCTCTCGCGCTCGATGGACCTCACCGCGTGGCTCGGCGTGGCCGCCGCGGCCGTGCTGCTCGTGCCCGCCGTGGCCGCGGGATCGGCGGCCAGTACTGACCAGTTCGCGAGCGCGCGCAACGCGATGTCGCACCCGGAACCGGCACTTGCCCTGCGCGCCCTCGAGCACGGGATGGCCTCGATAGCCTCGACCATCGGCCCGCTCCTGATCGCCGTTTCGATCGCAGTTCTCGCAGGGGCTGTCGTGCAAGGCGGGGTGCGACCGAGAAAGTTCCGGGGCCGTTTCGAGCAGTTCAACCTCGTCACCGGGATGAAGCGCGTGTTCGGCCGGCAAGCTCTGTGGCAGGGGGTGAAGGCGCTCACCAAGACAGTGGTCGTGGGGCTCGCACTGTGGGTCGTCGTCGACACGCTCGTCCCCGTGCTCGCCGCGGCGGGTGCCCTGCCGGTGGCCGCGCTCCTGCAAGTCGCCGCCGATGGGGTCGTCTCGCTGCTGTGGGCGGCGGTCGTTGCGGGGCTCGCGATCGCGGCCCTCGACGTCTACGTAGTCATCCGGCGCAACCGAAAGCGCACCCGGATGACCAAGAAAGAGGTCAAGGACGAGCACAAACGTACCGACGGCGACCCGTTGATCAAGTCGCAACGGCGCTCGATGCAGTACGCGTTGAGCCGCAACCGCATGATCGCCGCGGTCGGCGGTGCCGACGTCGTGCTCGTGAACCCGACACACGTCGCCGTCGCCCTGCGATACGCGCCGGGGCAGTCGGCCCCCACCGTCGTAGCAAAAGGCGCCGGGGTCGTCGCCGCACGCATCAGGGAGAAGGCCGAGAGCGAGCGCGTGCCGATCGTGCGGGACGTGCCGCTGACTCGGGCACTGCACGCAGCGTGCGAAGTGGGTCAGGAGATCCCGGTCGAGTTCTATAACGCGGTCGCGCGGGTGCTCGCGTTCGTCATGTCGCTCAAGGCCCGGGGCGCCGCCACCGGAGTGCACACCGCGGCCGCATAGGAGGAACAAGTGAACCTGAGATTGTCGAAGATCGCCGTGCCCGTGGGCGTAGTGGGCATCGTCCTACTGCTCGTCGTGCCCATCCCCGCGCCTTTGCTGGACGTGCTGATCATCGTGAACATCCTGTTCGCGCTGCTGATCCTGCTCACCACGATGTTCGTGAAGAAGCCGCTCGACTTCTCCGTCTTCCCATCGCTGCTGCTCGTGGCCACCCTGTTCCGGCTGGGCCTGAACGTGGCGTCCACCCGGCTCGTGCTCGGTCAGGCCTACGCCGGGCAAGTGATCGACGCTTTCGGTCAGATCGCGGTCGGCGGTTCGCTCATAATCGGCGCAGTCATATTCCTGATCCTCGTGGTGATCCAGTTCGTCGTCGTCACGAAAGGCGCCGAGCGGGTGGCCGAAGTGGGCGCCCGATTCACGCTCGACGCTATGCCCGGCAAGCAGATGGCGATCGACGCCGACCTGAATGCGGGTCTGATCACCGACAGCGAGGCACGCGAACGCCGCGCGGTGGTCTCCGCCGAGGCCGACTTCTACGGTGCGATGGACGGTGCCTCGAAGTTCGTCAAGGGCGACGCGATCGTCGGCATCGTGATCATCGTGATCAACATTTTCGGCGGGATCGCGATCGGCATGCTGCAGCGCGGTCAAGACATCCTCGGCGCGCTCAACACCTACGGCTTGCTCACGATCGGCGACGGCCTGGTCACCCAGATCCCGGCCCTGCTCATGGCCGTCTCGACGGGCATGATCGTCACGCGCTCGAACGCCGACACCGAGATGGGCGCTACCGCGTCGCAACAGCTCATGCAATCCCGTACCGCGCTCATGATCGCAGGAGCCGCGGCCATCGTCATGTCGCTCATCCCGGGAATGCCGATGATCCCGTTCGTCGCCGTGGGCGCGCTGTTGCTCTTGGCCGCCCAGCGGGTCAAAAGCCGCGAAACCGCGAAAGCCGCTGCCGGTGCTCTCGAAGAGGCCCGGCAAGCGCCCGACGCCGACGCGACCGACGATCTCATCGAGCAAATGCGGGTTCATGC
>CAYRUW010000086.1:0-7045 GCA_964427465.1 uncultured Diaminobutyricimonas sp. | reverse complement strand
CGCGCGATACGTCCCGCGCGGCGACGTCGACGTCATCATGCCCATTCCCGACTCTTCCAGGCCAGCAGCCATGCAGGTGGCGCAGAAGCTCGGCATCGAATACCGCGAAGGCTTCTACAAGAACCGCTATATCGGCCGCACGTTCATCATGCCCGGTCAGTCGCACCGCACGAAGAGCGTCAAGCAGAAGCTCAATGCGATGAGTTCGGAGTTCAAGGGCAAGAACATCCTCATCGTCGACGACTCGATCGTGCGTGGCACCACTTCGAAGGAGATCGTCGAGATGGCACGCGCGGCCGGTGCCAACAAGGTGACTTTCACATCAGCGGCACCGCCAGTGCGGTTCCCCCATGTGTACGGCATCAACATGCCCAGCCGGGACGAGCTGATCGCCTCGGGCCGCAAGATTCCCGAGATCGCCGTCGAGCTCGGCGCGGACCACCTGATCTACCAGGAGGTCGACGACATGAAGAGCGCGATCATCGAAGGCTCCGAAGTGTCCGAGCTCGAGATGAGCTGTTTCACGGGCGAGTACATCACCGGCAAGGTCACCGAGGAGTATCTGAGCTGGGTCGAGCGGACCCAGCTCAGCTGACGCAGCGGCACAGGGCGCGACTTGGCGGCCGCACGGTTTCCGTCTCGCGTCAGTCCTCGAGTTCACCCTCGATCGGCGGGGGTTCGACGCTCGTGTGCTCCGCCGCGACCGTCGCAGCATGGCGCTTGGAACTGCGGTCGAGCAACAGCGCGATCACGCCCCCGACCACGATGCCGGCCGGCACGCACAACAACGCGAGCACCAGGAAGGTCGGACCGAATCCGATCTCGCGGTCGACCGGGAAGATCGCGGTCAGCGCAAAGGCCGCGAGTGCGCCGGCGCCAGCGCCGACGATCATGAACGCCGGGTATTTCGGTGCGCGCCGCACCCGCACCTGATCGCGGTCGCTTGGGTGTTCGCTCACCGGATGCGCTCCTTACTGCCTACTCCATTCTGGCCTGATCGGTGCGCTCCCAGGCAATCGGCACATACCCGCTCAGATCCGCGCGGTTGCCGGAAGCCGAGATGAGGCCTTCTGCGAGCGCCGCATCCCACCCCTGTTTGCCGGTCGCGACGGCGATCCACGTGGCGGCGTCCATCTCGATCACGCTCGGCGGCGTCCCGCGCGTATGTCCCGGGCCTTCGATCGCCTGCACTGCGCCGAACGGCGGCACGCGCACTTCTACCGAGTTGCCGGGTGCCGCCTCCGTGAGCAATTGCAGCAAGTACCGCACCGCGACCGCGGCGCTCTCACGGTCGGCCGGATCGTTCAGGCTCTTGCGAATAGCCGCTTCGCCGACCACGCGCACGATCTTCGACTTCGCCACCCATCCACGCTAACAACCCTGCCTGGAGATGTCAGGCGTGGTTCGGCCACCGAGGCCGCGGCTACGCTGTCAGGGTGAAGATTCTGGTTCTCGGCTCCGGCGCGCGCGAGCATGCCATCGTGACCGCGCTGCTCGAAGAGGACCAAGGCCACGAGGTGATCGCGGCACCCGGAAACGCGGGAATCGCCGCCGAAGCCGAAGTTGTCGGACTCGACCCGACCAACGGCGTGGTGATCGCCGACTACGCATTCGACAACGACATCCAGCTCGTCGTGATCGGCCCCGAGGCACCGCTCGTGGCGGGCGTGGCCGACGCGGTGCGCCAGCGCGGCATCGCCGTGTTCGGTCCCAGCAAAGCCGCCGCGCAGCTCGAGGGCAGCAAGTCGTTCGCGAAGCGGATCATGGACGAGGCCGGGGTGCCCACCGGGCGCGCGATGCGTGCGGGAACGCTCGATGAGGCACTCGCCGCGATAGCCGAATTCGGCTCCCCCTACGTGGTCAAAGCCGACGGGCTCGCCGCCGGGAAGGGCGTGATCGTCACGGCCGATCGCGACGCCGCGGTCGCGCACGCCGAGCACTTCCTGCAGCAGGGCAGCGTGCTCGTCGAAGAGTATCTTGCAGGCGAAGAGGTGTCGCTGTTTTTGCTCAGCGACGGGCACGACGTGCTGCCGCTGAGCCCCGCGCAAGACTACAAACGGCTGCTCGACGGGGATGCCGGACCGAACACCGGCGGCATGGGCGCGTACTCGCCGTTGCCGTGGCTGCCCGACGGCTTCGTGGACGAAGTGATCGAAAAGGTCGGGCTGCCGGTCGTGCGGCAGCTCGAAACCGAAGGCACGCCATTCATCGGGCTGCTTTACTGCGGGCTCATCGTCACCGAACAAGGCCTTCGGGTTATCGAGTTCAATGCGCGATTCGGCGACCCGGAGACCCAGGTCGTGCTGCCGAGACTCGAAACCCCCTTGAGCGAACTTCTCTACGCCGCGGCGACCGGCGGGCTCGGCCGGTTGCCGTTCCCCAAGTTCTCCGACCGCGTCGCCGTGACGGTCGTGCTCGCGAGCGAAGGATACCCAGATGCGCCGATCCCTGGCCGGGTGATCGAAGGACTCGACGAACTCGACGACCTGCCCGGCGTGAGCGTCGCGCACGCGGCGACCGCGCGGAGCGGCGATGCACTGCACGCAACCGGCGGCCGGGTGCTGAGCGTCGTCGCGACCGCCGGCGATTTCACCCAGGCCCGCCGGCAGGCGTACCGGGCGCTCGAACGCATCCGACTACAAGGCGGTCAGTACCGGCGCGACGTGGCCGAACGGGTCGCCGGGTGAGCCGGGGCCGAGCCTCGTTCGAGGGCTGGCGGCACGTGTACTCGGGCAAAGTCCGCGACGTGTACGAACCCGCGGACGGGCGCGATGACCGCGTGCTCATCGTCGCGAGCGACCGGGTCAGTGCGTTCGACCGTGTGCTGACGCCCGGCATACCGGGCAAAGGCGAACTGCTCACAAAGCTTTCTCGCTGGTGGTTCGACCGGCTGAGCTCGCAGCCGTCGAACCCGGTGCCCAACCACCTGCTGCCGGATGCGCCTCCAGCCGAAGTCGCCGGCCGCGCCATGGTCGCGAAGAAGCTCGAGATGTTCCCGATCGAGTGCGTCGTGCGCGGCTACCTCTTCGGCGGCGGCTGGAAGGAGTACGAGCGCGAGCAGAGCGTGTGCGGAGTACCCCTTCCAGCGGGTCTTCGCGAAGGCGACCGGCTGCCCGAGCCGATCTTCACGCCCGCATACAAAGCGCCACTGGGCGAGCACGACGAGAACATATCCTTCGACCGCACGATCGAACTGGTCGGCCGGGACGCCGCCGAGCGGTTGCGCGAGCTGAGCCTTGCGATATTCGCGACCGCATCCGCGATCGCCGAGGATCGGGGGGTGATCCTCGCCGACACGAAGTTCGAGTTCGGCGACGACCAAGGGCGCATCGCGCTCGCGGACGAAGTGCTCACCTCCGACAGCAGCCGGTACTGGGATGCAGAGATCCTTGCGAGTCAAGGACGGATCGCCAGCTTCGACAAGCAGATCGTCCGCGACTGGATCGGTGCGAACTGGGATGGCACGGGCGAGCCCCCCGCGCTGCCGGCACCCATCGTCGAGCAGACGGCGGCTCGCTACCGGGAACTGATCGACCGGCTCACCGGAAACTGAACCGGCGTCGCCGGGGGCCATCGGATTCGGCCCGGCTAACTCGCCCCGCCGGAATGCCAAGAGCGGCCTCGGCGTTGCATAGGACATGACCGAACGACTCGCCGCCGACACCGCAATGGGGCCGGTGACGCTTGACGTCGCCGACCTCGACCGGATGACCGCGTACTACCGGGACGCCGTGACCCTCGACGTGCTCTCGCAGGAGAGCGGGGTCGTAACCCTCGGCCGAGGCACCACCCCGGTGATCGTGTTGCGTCACTCCCCCGACCTGCGCCACGCAGGGCCGAGGGAAGCGGGCCTGTTCCACACGGCGATCCTGTTCGACACCCAGGCGGCACTCGCATCCGCTGTCTACAAGGTCGCGAACGCGTACCCCGGTTCGTTCACCGGCAGTGCGGACCACCTGGTGAGCCAGGCGTTCTACTTCGATGACCCCGAGGGCAACGGCGTGGAACTGTACTGGGACCGTGAGCGCACCCAGTGGAGCTGGACGCACGGCCGCGTGGAGATGTCCACCCTGTTCCTCGACCCCAACGAATTCTTGCGCGAACATCTGACCCAGGAGGCGCTGGAGAGCGCGCGCTCGAGCAACCCCGTCGTCGGCCACGTGCACCTCTCAGTGGGCGACGTGGAGTCGGCCCGCGAGTTCTACGTGCACCGCCTCGGCTTCGACACGACCGCCGAGCTTGGCCGGTCCGCGCTGTTCGTGAGCGCGGGCGGCTACCACCACCACATGGCGATGAACGTGTGGAACAGCGCGGGAGCCGGACGGCGGCAGCGCACGCTCGGGCTCGGCCAGGTCGACATCGTCGTGCCGAGCGCCGACGACGTGGGCGAATTGACCGAGCGGATGACACACTACGGGGTGCCGGCGCGCGACGACGGGCAGACCGTGAGCTTCGACGACCCGTGGGCGAATCTCATCCGGGTGACCGCCGGGACGCCTGCACCCCGCCGAGACTCAGACCTCGTGCACAGCTCCTAGATCGCTCCGGCCCAGACGGCGGTACGACGTCCAGACATGGCCGCCACGATCGCGTCGACCACGCTACGCGCTGCTTGCCGCCCCGCGCACAGGCCGGGCCTTGATACCGAATCCCACGGCCGCGCCTACGACCACGAGCACGAGCCCTCCCGTGACCAGCGCGAGCCCCGGATAGGTCACGAGCGCGAGCACGGGACCGGCCGCCGCTCCGCCGACCGCGCCGGTGATGTTCATCACCAGATCGGTGCGGCCCTGCACCCGGGTTCTCGCCGCATCCGTGACGAGATCGGTCACGAGCACCGAACCGGCGACCGTCGCCGCGCTCCAGCCGAGGCCCAGGAACACGAGTCCCACGGTCACGAGCGTGGCATCCCCTGCGCCGAGGGCGACGGTGACGAGCGCGATCGCGAGCAGCAATTGCCCGAGCAGGATGACCGGCAGCCGGCCGACACGATCGCTGAGCCAGCCGAAAACGGGTGAGAGCCCGAACATGCCGGCGACGTGCAGACTGATCGTGAAGCCGATGATCGTGAGCGACGCACCATGATGGGCCAAGTGCACGGGCGTCATCGCCATGACCGACACCATGACCGCGTGACTGATCGCGATCGCCCCGATCGCGAACACCACCATCCCGCCGTTCCCGCCAGTGGCTTGGCGCCACATCTGCGTTCTCTCGGCCGATGAAGCATCGTCTTGTGACTTTCGAGCCGCGTTCTGGCGAGGGTCAGGAGCGGACTCGTCCACGGTACTCGAGGGCGGCTCTACCGCTCGGACCGGCGCCGGGACCGCATCGGCACTCATCGACCCCTCTCGGGTCGACCGGCTCGCAAGAAACGGGTCGGGCCGCAGACCCACCTGATACACGACGACCGCGGCCACTTGTGCGGCCACGGCCAGGGCGAACGAGCCGGTGAGCTGCGGCATCCCCAAGAACTGCGCGATGTCTTCGCCGGGCCCGAACAGATTCGGACCCGCGACAGCACCGATCGTCGTGGACCACACCACGATCGACAAGTCCCGTCCGCGGTGTCCCGGCTGTGCGAGGTCGGTCGCCGCGAATCGCGACTGCAGGTTCACCGCGGCCCCCGAACCCAGCGCCGCATAGCCGAGCAGCAAGAGCACGAAGTTGCCCATGCCGGTCGCCGCGACCGTGACGAGCGCACCCGCCGCGGCCGCCGACATCCCTACCGAGAGCGCAGTGCGACGGCCGTGGCGGTTGGCCAGCCGTGCCAAGGGAATCGATGCCGCGGCGGCGCCGAGAGTGCTCATAGTCGCGGCCGCGCCCGACCAGGCATCGCCGGCGAGCTCTGCCGCGATCACCGCGCCGATCGCGAGGGTCGCGCCCATGCCGATCCCGCCGAGCACCTGCCCGGCGACGAGCACGGAAATGACCCGGCGCTGCAGGGTTCGCTGGTCGCTCGCGCGGGCGAGGGTGGTGTTCACTTGGTGGAGCGTACGCCCATCGCGATGGGGCCGCCAGTACACATCGCCGGGTCCGAAGCAGCGATTGCAATCGGGCGGATCGGCGCTCGGGCGATGTCGACGCAGCGTTCCGGTCGCCGCGAAGTAGCGTTGGTGCGATGGTGGCGGAGCTTGCGCATTCCGACGGCCTCGAGCTGCTGTTCGGGCTCGTGGACCGGGTGCGAGCGCGTGCGGGCGGACAACGGGTGCTCGTCGGCATCGCGGGAGCACCCGGGGCGGGCAAGTCGACCGTCGCCGGGCTGCTGGTGGACCGGCTGGCCCCGGATGCCGCACTCCTGCCGATGGACGGCTTCCACCTCGCCAAGGCCCGGCTGACCGAACTGGGCCGCCGGGAACGGATGGGCGCCCCCGACACTTTCGACGTCGAAGCCTTCGTGACCACACTCGCCGCGGTTCGCTCAAGAGGGCTCGTGCTCGCGCCCGGATTCGACCGCACCACGGAAGAGCCCGTTCCGGACGCGATCCAGATCGGGCCCGAGCCGGCGATTGTCGTCGTGGAAGGCAACTACTTGTTGCACGACGAGGGCGGCTGGCAACGCGTGCGCGAGCTGCTCGACTTCTGCTGCTACATAGAGGTGACCAGAGAACTACGACTTGCCCGCCTCATCGCGCGGCACCAGGTGCAGGCAGCCCAGGCCGAACTGGGCCGCGGCGGTCCTCGCCCGCTCCGTCGCGCTCGTCGCCATGGCCCCGCCCCTCTCCGGTGGACCTCTCCAGCGGCCCCACTATAGTCCGCCGCGAGGCACACGTCCGGGGACCTGTCATGGCCATGCTGTTGATGACCGAGTGGAGCGGCGAGAGCTGGGCCGCGCCGATGGAGAAGGAAATTCCAGGGATCGACTTCCGCATCCATCCCGGGATCGGCGACCCCGCCGAGATCGAGGCGGTGCTGGCGTGGCGCTACAGGCTGGACGAGCTGAAGAGCTTCCCGAACCTGACGCTCATCTGCTCCCTGGGCGCCGGCGTCGACCACCTGCTCGGCGAGCGTCACCTGCTGCCCGACGGCGTGCCGATCTGCCGCC
>CAYRUW010000085.1:3272-7077 GCA_964427465.1 uncultured Diaminobutyricimonas sp. | reverse complement strand
GGTGCTTGACCGAGATCTTGAAGTCGTGGAAGTCATGCTCCTCGAACAGGCTCGCCTCCCACACCGCGCTCTCGACGAGCGCTTCGGCGGTTGGCTTGCCGTACTTCTCGAGCAACCGAGGGTCCAGCGAGCCCGCGTTGACGCCGATCCGCAGCGACACTTCCGCCGCTTTGGCGCGAGCTGCGATCTCGCCCACCCGGTCGTCGAACTTGCGGATGTTGCCCGGGTTCACCCGCACGGCCGCGCAACCCGCGTCGATCGCCGCGAAAACATAGTTCGGCTGAAAATGGATGTCTGCGATCACCGGGATCTGGCTCTTCTTGGCGATGATCGGCAGCGCATCCGCGTCGTCGCGGCTGGGCACGGCGACCCGCACGATGTCGCAACCGGATGCCGTTAGCTCGGCGATCTGCTGCAGGGTGCCGTTTATGTCGGTCGTCGGAGTCGTCGTCATCGATTGCACGCTCACGGGGGCGTCGCCGCCGACGAGCACTTTGCCGACCCTGATCTGCCGCGACTTGCGCCTGGGCGCGAGCACTTCAGGCGCACTCCTGGGCATTCCGATGTTCACTGCGGACACGCACCCAGCCTACTTCGCGTCGCATCGACGGCGCCTGAACCCGATCGAACTGTTCATCGCTGTCGCGAATGTGCGCCAAGGTCCGCCCCGATCGACGGTTTGACGCGATTCGCGGCGGTGTCAGCCGAACAGGGTCACGGGCTTGACGATGTCGGCGTAGATGAGCAGCAAGCTCATACCGCCGAGCACGACGACCACTCCGAAGGTGAGGGGAATCACCTTCGCGGTGTCGACGGGGCCGGGGTCTCGGCGGCGCAGCAGCTTCGCGAAGGCCCGGCGCAAGGCCTCCCAGAGGGCACCGGCGATGTGGCCACCGTCGAGCGGCATGAGCGGGATGAGGTTGAACACGAACAAGGCGACGTTCAAAGACGCGACCAGGCCGATCAGGGTCGCCGCACGATCCACGACCGGTTGCGATTGCACGCTTGCGATCTCCCCGGCCAGCCGGCCGGCCCCGACGATGCTGATCGGACCGTTCGGGTCGCGTTCTTCGGCACCGAAAGCGGCGTTCCACACGTCGATCATGCGTTGCGGCAAGTGCAGGATGATGTTGCCCACGGCGACGACGTTCTCACCGACGGCCGGCAGCACACTGCCGGGGGACTGCGGCACGCGTTCGATCGCAGCGCCGATGCCGACGAAACCGACTTGTTCGGTGAGCGGCTCGCCGTCGGCGTCCGTCGCGACCTCGCCGGCCTCGGTCAGTTCGTAGCGCTCGCTGAGCATGGGCGTGACCCGGAGGCGCACGTCTGCGCCGTCGCGCTCGACCACTACCGGCAGGCTCCGCTCGGGCGAGCGCCGGATCGTCTCGCTCACCTGCTGCCAGGATTCGACCTGCACGCCACCGATGCTCACGATCTTGTCGCCGGGCCGCAGCCCGGCTTCGGCGGCGGGCGAAAGCGGATCGGATGGCGCACACTCGGTCTGCTGGCTGGTCGCGGGCAGTACGCACTGGGACACCGAACCGACGGTCGTGCTCGCTTGCGGCAAGCCGAAGCCGATCAGCAGCACCGCGAACAGCGACACCGCGATGGCCAGGTTCATGAACGGCCCGCCGAACATGACGATCACGCGCTTGTACACCGGAAGCCGGTAGAACTGGCGATGTTCCTCGCCTTCGCCGACCGTTTGCGCCGAAGCGTCGCGCGCATCCTGCACGAGGGTGTCGAAGAATCCCGTACTCGCGTTCCGCGCCTTGCCGCCTGGTCTCGCCGGCGGGAACATCCCCGACATCGAGATGTAGCCGCCGAGCGGCAGGGCCTTTATGCCGTACTCGGTCTCGCCGAAGCGCCGCGACCACAAGGTCGGGCCGAACCCGATCATGTACTGGCCGACCTTGACCCCGAACAGCTTCGCCGGCACGAGGTGGCCGATCTCGTGCAGCCCGATCGACAACATGAGTCCGACGGCCACGATCAGGATGCCGAGCACATACAGCAGCACCGATTCCACCTGGCAAGAATAGTGCGCACGTCGGCGGCTCGCCTGAGAGCAGGCACGAGCAAGTGCACCGCAGCCCTGGCCGCGTACAAGGCCTGGCGAATTTACCGGGAGTTGCCTCATTTTCACCCAGCTCCCAGGACGCGTCCACCTAACATCGCGACATGTCCGTGCATACCGGAGACGCGACCCTCACCGACGACCGAGTCGGCAGCCTTCTCGGTGGCCGGTACCGGATCGAAGCGGTGATCGGTCGCGGCGGGATGGCCGCGGTCTATCGCGCGCGGGACGAGTTCCTGGACCGGACCGTGGCACTCAAAGTGTTCCGGCCGGATCTCGCCGACGGCGAGGATGTCCGGCGCCAGCACGAGGAGATTCAAGTGCTGGCCAAGCTCAACCACCCTTGCCTGGCGACCCTGCTCGACGCGGTGGCCGGCGACGACGGCAGGGCATTTCTGGTGCTCGAGTATGTCGGCGGCCGGGACTTGCGCGACCAGCTTCGCCGCGATCCGCTCGGCGAGCGGACGGCGGCGCTCGTCGGGGCCGACATCGCCGATGCGCTCGCATACATCCACGAACGCGGCATCGTGCATCGCGATGTCAAGCCCGGGAACGTGCTACTGCCGGATCGCGCGCCCGACGACACCGGACCGCGCGCGAAACTGGCCGACTTCGGCATTGCCAGGCTCGTCGACGGCACGCGACTGACCTCGACCGGCTCGGTGCTCGGCACCGCCAGCTATATGAGCCCGGAACAGGCCACCGGCGAGGCCCTCGGCCCCCCGAGCGACGTGTACTCACTCGGACTCGTGCTGCTCGAAAGCCTCACCGGAGTACGCGCGTTCGAAGGGAACGGCCTCGAATCCGCGGCTGCGCGGCTGAGCCGCGACCCCGAGGTGCCCGCCGTGCTGGGTGCGGCGTGGTGCGGGCTGCTCGCCGACATGACCAGGCGCAATCCGGATGCCAGGCCGAGCGCCCGCGAAGCGGCGACCAGGCTGCGCGATATCGCCGCCGGACGCGACGAAGTGCACGATCAGACCCGCCCGCTGCCACCGCTCGAACTGCCTGCGATCACCGATCCAGCACAGTCCGGTCTGCTCGCCGACGAAGCGCCGACCGATCCGAAGCACGAGGCGGCCGGTCATCGACGGACGCGAATGGTGCTAGCCGGAGCAGCGACCGCCCTCGTGCTCGGCTCCGTGGCCACGTGGCTCGCGATCGCGGCGACCGCGGGCAGTGAGCAGACGCGCGAACCGAGCGTACCGGTGATCGAGTACCCGGATGTGGACGGGGAACTCGGTGCGCATCTCGAGCAGCTCGAGCGGAGCATCACGCCGTGAGACGAGTGCTCGCGCTCGTGGTCGCCGGTTTGCTGCTGGGCGGATGCAGCCAATCGCCGCCGTACGCGCCCGAGAGCGCGATCGCCCTGCAGTCACACTTGCTCGAAGTGACCGAGGCCGCCGCCGAGGGCGATGCCGAGGCGGCGCTCGTCAGGCTCGACGAGCTGCTCGTGGCCACCAAGGTCGAGCTCGCGAACGGCGGGATCAGCCAGGCCCGGCACGACAGCATCCTCGCGGCGATCGCCCTGGTCCGGCTCGACTTAGAACGGATCGTCGCCGAAGCCGAACGCCAGGCCGGCGAAGAGCGGAAGCAAGAGCTCGCCGAGCAGCAGCGCCTGCTCGAGCAGGAACGTCAGCGACTCGCGCAGGAACGTCAGCGCACGGCCGAGGACAGCGGCAACAACGGAAACCGGGGCGGCGACAAAGGCGACCGCGGCGGCGACAA
>CAYRUW010000085.1:0-3172 GCA_964427465.1 uncultured Diaminobutyricimonas sp. | reverse complement strand
GGCGGCGACAAAGGCGACCGCGGCGGCGACAAGGGCCCGGGGGGCGGCGACAAGGGCCCGGGCGGCGGCCACGACGACGACCACGGCCCGGGCGGTGGCGGACACCGCGGGCCCGGCGGGCACGACCGCCACGGCGACGAGAACGACTAGCGTCAGCGGATCCGCTACGCTCGCGAACGCTGCGCGATCATGCGCTCGGCCTCCGACCGTGCCCAGTCCTCCGCCGCGAGCACACCCTCGAGGCTCGCCTCACCGCCCTCGTGCGCTTCGACGACAGCCTCGACCACCTCGAGGATGCCGAGGAAGCCGATCCGGCGTGCGTGAAAAGCCGCCACGGCCTGCTCGTTGGCCGCGTTGAACACGGCAGGGAAGGTCGGCCCGGCTTGCCCTGCGCGTTTCGCGAGAGCAACCGCGGGGAACGCGTCCTCGTCGAGCGGCTCAAAGGTCCAAGCGTGCGCAGACGCCCAGTCGATCGGCCGGACCGCCCCGGGCACCCGATCCGGCCAGGCCAGGCCGAGCGCGATCGGCAATCGCATGTCCGGCGGCGACGCCTGGGCGATCGTCGAGCCATCGGCGAACTCGACCATCGAGTGGATCACCGATTGCGCGTGCACGGTCACATCGATGCGCTCGAAAGGCACGTCGAACAGCAAATGGGCCTCGATCACCTCCAGGCCCTTATTGATGAGCGTCGCAGAGTTCGTCGTGATCACGAGCCCCATGTTCCAGGTCGGATGCGCGAGAGCCTGTTCGGGGGTCGCCTCGGCCAGGCTCGAACGGCTCATGCCGCGGAACGGGCCCCCCGATGCCGTGAGCACGAGGCGCGACACCTCGGCCGGCGCGCCCGCACGCAATGCTTGCGCTATCGCGGAATGCTCGGAATCCACGGGCACGATCTGCCCCGGCCGGGCCCGACTCGTGACGAGCTCGCCGCCGACGATCAGGCTCTCCTTGTTTGCGAGCGCAAGCGTCGCACGCGTCTCGAGCACGGCAAGGGTCGGCGCGAGTCCGACCGAGCCGGTGATGCCGTTGAGCACGACGTCGGCCTCGATGTCGTGCACGAGTCGCGCCGCCTCCTGGGCTCCGAACACGACATGCTCCAGACCGAAGCGCTGCGCTTGCCGCTCGGCTAGGTCCCGGTTGCGCCCGGCTGCTATGCCCACGAGCTCGAAGCGCGCCGGATTCGCCGCGATCACATCGAGCGCTTGCACCCCGATCGAGCCGGTCGAGCCGAGGACGATGACCTTGCGCACAGGAGCAGGCTATGGCATCGACCTCGAGTGCGCCGCCACTGGCTGGAGCCCGCTTCAGCCGGTTGCGAGAATGTCGACGACGAAGACGAGCGTCTGACCGCCGAGGGCGTGACCGCTTTCGGCGCCACCGTAGGCGAGTTCCGGCGGGATCACGGCGACCACTTGCGAACCCACTTGCTGGCCGATTAGCGCGCTCGCGAATCCTTCGACGACCTGATTCGTGTTGAACGGGATCGGTTCGCCGCGCGACCAGCTCTCGTCGAAGACCTCGCCGGTGTCCCAGCTCACCCCCATGTAGTGCACGGTGACGTTGTCACCGGCCTCCACCGTGTCGCCCGAGCCTTCCTTGAGCAGCCCGACGTGCAGTTCGGCCGGCGGCTCGCCATCCGGAATCGTCACGGTGGGTCGGCCGTCGTCGTCGAGTTCCACCTCGACCGCGGGGAAGTCGGCCGGCAGCTCGCGCGGCTCGCCGTCGGCGCGCGGCAATGGCGGGTCCGAGATCGCCACGAGATCGGTGACGAACACGAGCGAGGCCTCCGGATCGATTCCCAGTTGCGGGTTGCCGGTCTCGCCATAGGCGTCTTCGGGCATCACGACCGTGACCGCACGAGTGCCCACGGCCGAGCACATGAGCGACTTCACGAACGCCGGAACGAAAGTCTCGTCGAGCACGAGCGGCAATCGCTGCGAACCGTCGTGGCCCGTGCTCACGATCTCCTCGCCGGTCGCGGCGTCGTACATCGACAATTCCGCTTGCACGGAATCGCCGGCTTCGGCGACTTCGCCATCGCCTTCGATGACGACGGTGCGCTGGGTTGCCGAGACTTCGAGCGGGGTCTCGAACGACACCTCGGGCTTGGCGCCGAACTCGCCCTGCACGTCGATCGAGTCGGAGACGGGCCCGCTGGGCGTGCAGCCGTCGGCGACCGTGCCGCCATCGGGTCCGCCCGCGCAGCCGGTGAGACCGACGGCGACGAGGCCGACGAGAGCGGTGGTGATCAGGCTGGGACGCATCGAACCTCTCCGGGTGGTCTGTTGCTTTCGCATCAAAGGGCGACGGCTCAGTCTGTCAGACTCCGGCTGAGCGCTCGATTCGAGTGTGATCGGAATCCGCCGGTCGCGCACACTCTGGCGCGGTCCTGGCGCTCCGGAGCCTGTTCCACGTCGCGGGCCGTAGGCTTGGCGCATGGCCTTCAGCGTTCCGCAGCAGCGAAAGCTCGTCACCCCGCTCCCCGGTCCCAAGTCCATCGCGCTGCAGCAGCGGCGCGTCGCAAGCGTCTCCCGCGGCGCAGGCACTCTCGCCGACATCTACATGGACCACGGCTCGGGTGCGATCCTCGTCGATGTCGACGGAAACCAGCTCATCGACCTGGGTTGCGGCATCGGAGTCACCACCATCGGGCACGCGCATCCAGCGGTCGCGGCGGCCGTCGCCGAGCAAGCCGAGAAGCTCACCCACACGCTGTTCACGGTCACGCCGTACGAGAACTACGTGCGGGTCGCCGAGAAACTCGCCGAACGCACGCCCGGCGACTTCGAGAAGCATTCGATCCTGGTCAACTCGGGGGCCGAAGCGGTCGAGAACGCGGTCAAAATCGCCCGCAAGTACACGGGCCGGCGCGGGATCCTCTCCCTGCAGCACGCATTCCACGGTCGCACCAACCTGACCATGGCAATGACCTACCGGCCATGGCCGGAGCGTGCGGGAATGGGACCCTTCCCCGGCGACCTCTACTCGGTGCCGGGCAGCTACCCGTTCCGCGATTCGCTCTCCGGCGAGGAGGCGGCCGAACAGACGATCGACTACATCCGCACGCATATCGGCGCCGATGAGGTCGCTGCGTTCTTCGCCGAGCCGATCCAGGGCGACGGCGGTGTCGTAATCCCGGCAGACGGTTTCTTGAACCGGATGGCAGAGT
>CAYRUW010000084.1:0-7094 GCA_964427465.1 uncultured Diaminobutyricimonas sp. | reverse complement strand
GCCCGCCGCGCCGATCCCGCCCGTCCGACGGTGGCTCGCGCTCGCGGCACTGGTCCTGGCGATTGGCGCGGCAACCCTGTTCGTGGTCGCCGTCGCTCTGGGCAGCGGCGGTGCACCCGAGGTCACCCGGTTGTTCTCGCCGATCGCCGTGGCCGCGACTGGGCTCGGACTGGTCGCAGCCTTCGCGGTGCTGCGCGACCGACGGCTGCGCACGATCGCCGTCGTGTCTTTGGCGATCCTGGCCCCGTGCGTGCTGCTCTCCGCCTTGACCCTCATCGCCTTCGTCTCATAGTCCTCCCAGTCGGGCACGGCCGTCATGAGCAGTCGTGGCCCTGAACCTGCCTGCATGCGAATTCGTGCTCAACAATTGGTCGCAAACGAGCACTGCTCACAGTAGACTGCGGAGCTGAGATGAAGATCATCCAGCTCTCGGGCATTCTGCTGCTGGTCACAGCGCTCGTAGGGTGTGCGGCCAAGGAGTCCGGGGTCGCTGCCGAGATGCCCACCCTGAGACTGGTGAGCGGGCAGGAGGCCGAAACGGCGTACGAGGAAGCGGCCCTATTGGAACTTCAGTTCGCCCTTGCGATCGACCCTGAGCTCGAAGTCCCCGAGGTAGAACGCATCCGGGTCGTTCCTTCGCATGAGCACCCGCAGGTGATAGCCGACTGCATCAACGCTGCTGGATTCACCGCGACCGTGAACGCCGAGGGTGACTTGGTGGTGGATGGTGGCGCGCCCGAGCAGGTCGTGCCATTGCGGGTCGCCCACTACACGTGCTTGATGCAGTATCCGCAAGTCGTTCTCGACGTGAGTTTCGGGCCGGAAGAGGCGGCGTATCAGTACGACCACTACGTCACAAACATGGTGCCGTGCCTCGAGCGCGAAGGCTGGCCGCTGCCCGAGCCCCCGCCAAGCAGGCAGAGCTTCATCGACGGTGCGGGGGCCTGGTACCCGATGGCCGAAATCGAGGCAGCGCTCGTGGACGAAGCGGATCGGCAGCGGTTCCACGAGAACGTCGGCGAACTTCAACGAAAGTGCCCGGCTACCTCAGAAGAGTTCCGGAACGCGCTGGATGCGTTCGAACGCTCGATCGACTACGGGTCCCTGTGAGGCCGTGTGGACCTCGCCAGCGATAACGCAGTAGCTCGTCCGTGGCGGAAGCTTTGGTTTCAACGTCTCGTGACCGCCCTGGTCCTGCTGGCGATCGGGGGTCTTGCGGGCTGGTCGATCTCGGAGCTCGTCGCGCCGCGAGACGAGGTGACCGTACAGGCTGATTATGTGCTCGTGGCGGTCGGAGATGGCGAGGTGGGCGCCAGCCTCACGTTCAACGCGACGGTCGGATGGAAGACCGAGCCCGTCGGCACGAACCGAGCCCATGGCGTGGTGACTGGAGTTCATCTGGATCCCGGCTCGTTGCTGGCGGCCGGCGACATCGTCTACTCCGTCAATGGACGGCCGGTTGCAGTGGCGGAGGGCGTCGTGCCCGCTTTCCGTTCCATGAGCCGGGGGGATGAGGGGAGCGATGTCAGGCAGTTGCAGAGGCTCCTTCTCGAGCGCGGATATTACCGAGGTGCGATAGACGGAGCATTCGGGCCATCGACGGCGCGTGCAGTGCGGGCGTGGCAGGAGAACTCCGGCGTCGAGAGCACCGGCTCGGTACCCCTAGGGGACATCATCTTCGTGCCTGAGCTTCCCGTTCGCGCTGTTCTCGACGAAACGGTTATCAGGGTGGACGCCACTCTATCCGGGGGTGAGGCCGGATTGCTCGGTCTCCCGCCCGAGCCCACGTTCGAAATACGCACATCAGACGAGCAACTCGCCAGATTCACGGTAGGCCTACCAGTCGAGATCGAGCATGAAGATCGGCTCTGGCACGCGATCATCGCGGGCTATCAGCGCGACCAGGAAGGCGTCGTGTCTGTTCTCCTCGAAGGCATCGGCGGGGGTGCGGTTTGCGGCGACGAGTGCGCCTCGATTCCGGTGGGCGCGAGCACCTTGATGCCGGCGCGAGTGATCACGCAAGAGACGCTACGAGGACCACTAGTGCCGGCGGCAGCCTTGATCAGTCTCGACGACGGCAGTGCTGCCGTGCTCGGCGAGGACGGTGACACCATTCCGGTCAAGATATTGGGAAGTGCGCGAGGCATGGCGGTCATCAGCGGGGACGGCGTGTTCCCGGGGCTCAAGGTTCGCATCCCCGCTGAATCACCAGCGGCTTCGTCGTGAGCCGACCGGCCTTTCTGTCGATAGTTCGAGAGGCAATCGCCTCCGCCCGCGCACAGCGCGTGACGTCCGCACTGACCGTACTCATGATCGCCGGAATGTGTCTGACGATCTTGCTGACCACCGGCAGGGCAGCCGGTGCTCAAGAACGCATATTGTCTTCGATCGACGAGGCCGCCCTGCGAACGGTCGTGGTGCGTGCGCCGCCCGAGGCGCGGCTTGAGAGCGACGTCGTGGACCACTTGAGCCGCGTCGATGGGATCGAGTGGGCGGGTGCGTTCGGTGCAGCGGTCGATGCTACGAATACGCGGATTCCGGGCGGCACGTTGACGCCTACCAGGACTCTCTGGACCCACGACCTGCAAGCCCTTGGAATCACACCGCAGGCGTTGCCGTCCTTGCACACTGCATGGGTCTCGGAACGCGCCGCACGCCAATTGGGAATGCCGACCGGCCACGGTGCCGTTGCGACGGTTGGCGGGGGAGACTATGCGGTTGCCGGCACCTTCGAAGTTCCGGAGTACCTCGATTTCTTGGAGCCTCTGGTCGTCGTGCCCCGCGAGCCCGCAGGCGCCGCGGCACCCGCACCGGAAGAAGCGGTGAGCGTTGTGGTCGTCGTGGTCGAGGAAGTCGGTCTGTTGCGTGCCTCGGTCAGCGCGCTGAGATCTCTGGTTCACGTCGAGCAAGGAACATCGGTGACGATCTCGACCAGCGAGAAGCTGGCACAGCTTCGCTCGATAATCGACGGCCAGTTCGGCGACTTCAGCCGCAATCTCGTCTACGGGGTTACGGCGGTGACTGCTGCACTGGTGGCCGCGATTCTGCACGGATTGGTGCTGCTGCGCCGACGCGATTTCGGCCGGCGACGGGCCCTCGGCGCGAGCCAGCATCTGATCGTGCTCTTGCTCGTGGTGCAGACCTCGATCTTGAGCATCTGCGCTGCATGCATCGGTTCGGTGATTGCTGCTGCCCTTCTGCTCTTCTGGGGCGATCCGCTACCGGGCGCCGAGTTCTTCGCAGCCGTGATCGTGCTCGCGACGATTACGGGCTTGCTTGCAGCCATGGTGCCCGCGGTGTTCGCTGCACGGCGCGACCCGCTGCGGGAACTACGAGTCCCGTAGTGCCGGGTCTACTCGCCGCGCAGGAGCCGACCAACGCCCACCGGCGGGGCGCTCACTTGCCGAGAAGGCTCGGAAGCAGCGAGCGCCGGGGCAAGAGCAGATACCCAACGGCCGGTAGCACGAGTATCGCCGCGTCGAACCGGGCCACATCGAGAGCCAGCGCCGCTGACGTGAGCAGTTCGAGCGGCTGGGTACCCATCCCCAGGATCAATCCGAGCTGGGCAGGCAGCACACATACGAGCGCCGCCTCCGTGCACAACATTGCGAAGACGGCCCCCTCGGAAAAGCCGATCAAACGATAGAGCGCATACTCCTGCCTACGCCCGAGCCAGCTGCCGAAAAGGGCAATCGCGCATACGATGCTCGCCGCGAGCCAGGCGTACGCACTGAGCCGGCCGTCGAAAAGGGCCTCGGGGTCCGCAACCAGGCCGGACGGGGGTAGTAGCTCGCGCACAGTCGTACCAGGTCCGAACAGTCCAGCGAGGGCGTCATAGGCCTCGCCGTCTACCGAGGGCTTCACGAGAACCAGACATGAGTCGACTGTTCCTGACGGTGGGGCTACCTCGACGAGGACTGCCTCTGCACCCGTTACAGCGCGGGTGCTTGCAATCGCGTCGATGTCGATGAGCTGCTGGTCCCCGTCCCGTACGCGATATCGAACCGATGCTTCATCCCGCACGCCCAAGTCCATAAGGGCCGAACCGGCGAAGGTGCTCGGCGAGGTCGTTGCATGGTCACCCGGCCACGCCGCCGCAATGAAGTGAGGAGTGACCGTGAGCAGCCTCAATTGCGCGTCTGGCTGAGAGGCGAGTGACACAGCAGTCCTGGCCATCACACCTCCGGCGGCGGATACGCCCGCTTCGCCGTTGAGCGCATTGCACCTAAGCGCATCCACGCGCTCGCCGGAGGGACCAACAACCTCGTACACGAATGCGCCTGCGCGGTACTGCGCTTCGGCGACATCCGCGATTCGCTCCACGTCACTGATCGTGAATGCGGATACTCCCGCACCGACTGCGAGGAACACAAGCATGAGAACGATGGTCCGCAAGGGCGAGGTTCTGAGGTTTCGCCCGACTTCGGTGAGAGCCAAGCTGTTCAAGGAATCACCCGCTCGCTGCTTGCAACTCAATGCACTGGTCGCAGCGTGATGCGACCCAATTGTCGTGCGTGGCGATTATGACCGCGGCGCCTTCTCTTGCTGCAGTTTTGAGCGCCTCGACCACCAGCTCCCTCGACACGCTGTCGAGCGACGCAGTGGGCTCATCGGCGAGCAGCAGATCGGCGCTTGCGGCGATTGCACGTGCCACAGCAACGCGCTGCCTCTCACCTCCCGATAACTTGTGCGCTTTGATGGCGGTCCTATCCCGCAGGCCGAGCGTGGCGAGCACGTCGGCAGCCTTTTCCAGCGCTGCCACCCGCGGCATTCCACGGAGTTCGAACGCGACCGCAACATTGTCGACCGCGCTTCTTCGATACAGGAGCGGACTGCTTTGGAACATCCAGCTCACTCGTGGCGGCTCGTCGATGTCTTCGACCAAGACGCGTCCGCGCGCGAATGGCCGGACTCCCGCTATTCCGCCGAGCAGGGTCGATTTCCCTACCCCCGAAGGGCCCATCAGCGCTGTAGTCGAGCCGGATTCCAGTTCCAAGGTCAGATTTTCGAACAGCGTTCGCTCGCCCACTGTCATCCGGACGGATTCCGCTACGAGGCGCACAGGTCTGTGGCCTCGAGAACGCCCAAGCCGATGAGGTCGTCCTTTGCGATCGCACCGGTGACAACCGCACGCCCGGCAAGGCCGCCGACTACCTCGACTCGCACAACCGACTGCGCGTCGTCGCGTCGTACGGCAACGCAAGTGGAGTTCTTGCGGTCCGTATGAACTGCCGCAGCCGGTATCTCGACCGATCCATCCGGCAATTCGCGCACGAGCACGGCTGCTATCCGCTCCTGGCCTGCATCCGCCAGGTCGGACAGAAGGGCAAGTGACGCGTCGGCCGCCTCAGCGCGCGATTCGTTCAGTTCGATCGCGACGTCGTCCACGATGAGCGTCTCGGCCGGGATTGCCGTGACCGGAGCCGTGCGCGTTGCGTCTGCGGAGCCGGCTTCCACGAGCAGCGCGCCGCGCAACGGTGGCTTGCCAACGAGCACGACCTCGCCATGCGCTGGGGCAAGCCCGCCGACCGACAACTCGACGTGCGTCAGTTCTATTTCGTCGGCCGCAAGGAACATCACCATACCCGGGTCGAATACGCCCCGGTTCTCGCGCGCCCCGAGGTCGTGAGCGAGCATCGCCGTGCCGCGCCGGGTCGCCCAGGTGAAGCGATCTCCTCGCGTAGAGGGCAGGGAGCGAGACTCCAACAACCTGTTGAGCGCTGCTACGTCCGTGCCACGATCGCCCACAGTGAGCTGGCGATAGAAGGGAGCCTCCGTATGCCACGCCAAGCGAACGACGCCATCGATTCGTGCCACGGGGTCGCCTGACTTGAGGGTCGACCCGGCGCTCACAAGCACCTCGCCGACTGTGCCTGTCCAGGCGGGTGCGAACACCTGTACCGGCTCACCCCACTCGAGGACGAGTTCTACCTGCCGATCCGATGACGTACCAGCGTCGCTCGCGCTCACCCACATCGGCTCTTGAGCGCCAAAGACGGACTGTTGCTGCGCAACAAGAGTCAGGGCGATAACAAGTACGAGCGGGGCCGCCACCCAGGTCAGGACGACCGTCGCTAATGCCCGCGGGAGCCGATGATCATCCTTCGCCCCCGCGGTCAGTGGATGTTCTGCGGTCACCTTCCGAAGCCGACCGAGATGAGGTCGGGATAGAGCGCGAAGGCCGAGTCCACCAAGCAAGAGGTGTAGGGCGATCCGGAGTCGACGTACGCTTCGTCCCCCACTTCGGCGGTGAAGTCGTTGAATGTCACCTCGTCCCCTCGATAGGAAATGCCCGCCTCGTCAAGGCATTCGCGGAACTTGGCCATCAGTTGCGGATCCATACGCTTCGGCGTGCTGAGGGTGTAGGGGCTTTCAATGATCGCGATGCGCTCCTCGCAGAGCGCTATGGCATCTTGTGGCGGTTCGCCCGCCCCTCGATACGTGCCCAGCGCCTGCCATCGCTGACCCTCGACCGGGTCCAGATACTTCGGCTTGTCGAAGACGTAGCCCAATTCGCGCTGGCACTGCATGTACCGGTCGTATGCCTGCTCATAGTCGCTCGACGAGATCACGCCGTCCTCGAGGATCGATACCTCCCACTCGAACCCTCGCTCTTGTGCGACGTCCAGAGCGTCCGAAACAGAGTTGGCAACAGGACTTTGAGTCTCGGTGGGCGCCTCCGTGGCGCACGCGACAAGACCGAGGCTTCCGCACACAACCATCGTGGCGAGCAAGATTTCGCCCACTCGCATGACTACCCCCAATGTCTTCTGATCTCTTTGGTTATGTTTCGTCCGAGGCCGAGAGCCTCGGATGGGTTAGGAAGCCTGTGATTCTCCCAAGACGACGTCGCGTATTGCGAGAATCACAGGCTAGCGGTCTAGCTAGTCGCTATGACTCCCGAGCCGCATTTGTGAGTTCCGCCCACGATGCCTTGCGCCTCGACTACCCACTGCGCGACAAAGGACACTGCCACCCCCGATCCATTCACGGGTGCGATCCAGCTGTGGCCACCTCCGCGGAATCCCACCCTGACACTGGTTGGGCCGCTTATCATGACGGTGTTAGCGCCCGCATTACCCGCTGTATTCTCG
>CAYRUW010000083.1:5492-7145 GCA_964427465.1 uncultured Diaminobutyricimonas sp. | reverse complement strand
TCATTCTGCATCCCGGCGAGTTCGTGCTGGGCTCGACGCTCGAGCTGGTGACGCTGCCGGATGACGTCGCGGCGCGCTTGGAGGGCAAGAGCTCGCTGGGCCGGCTCGGCCTGCTCACGCACTCGACCGCGGGCTTCATCGACCCCGGTTTCTCGGGGCACGTGACTTTGGAGCTGAGCAATGTCGCGACCTTGCCGATCAAGCTGTGGCCGGGTATGAAGATCGGCCAGCTCTGCTTCTTCAGGCTCACCTCGCCCGCGGAGTACGCGTACGGTTCGAGCCGCTACGGGTCGCGGTATCAGGGTCAGCGCGGTCCGACGGCTTCCCGCTCGTGGCAGAGTTTCCATCGCACGAGCGTGCCGGCCGGCGAGCGAGCCGACTAGGGCCTCCCGTCAGGCACACGTGCGGGCAGGAACCCGTGACCCGGTTCACGTGGGCGTGCGGGTAGCGTCAGGCGCTCGGCCACTGCTGCAATTGCAGGACCAGCCAAGGGCTGAACGCATAGGGCGCTGCCGCGACCGCCGCGGCCAGAGCCTCCGGCTCAGTCCACTCGTATTCGGCGACCTCGTCGGGGTTGGGGCGCACCGCATCCGTCGTCGTCGCCCGGAACACGGGGCACAGCTCGTTCTCGACGACTCCGGATGCGTCGGTCGCCCGGTAGCGGAAGTCCGGCAGCACGGGTTCCAGTGCGTCGATCCGGATGCCCAACTCGAGTTCCGCGCGTCGCGCGATCGCATCTTCGATCGGTTCGCCGGGTGCGGGGTGGCCGCAGAACGCGTTGGTCCACACGCCGGGCCAGGTCAGTTTGCCCAGGGCGCGGCGGGTCATGAGCACTCGGCCCTCGCGGTCGTAGACGTGGCACGAGAAGGCCAGATGCAGCGGGGTCCGGTTCGTGTGCACGGTCGCCTTGTCGGCTGCGCCGATCGGGGTGCCCGCGTCGTCGACGAGCACGACTTGTTCGTCGCGTTCGGCAACCGCGAATGCGTCGCTGCTGCTCACATCCGCTCCTGCTCTCCGGCCTGAATATCGGCCGGATTCTTCCCGCCGCCTCTGCCGTGCTCCGGGTACTCTGCCTGAATGAAGGGTCCCGGGCGGCCGCACGCCGAACGTCGGCGAACTGTGGCGGTCATAGATCGTCCCAACAGCCTAGGCCGTCCACCCGGACCGGGTCTGAGCAGTCCGACATCGCCGTGAACAGACTCCCCCTCTACAACCGCACCGCCGAGCGGGCGTCCGCGATCGTGATCGGCCGGTACTCGACTTCGTTCCGTCTCGCCGCGCGGTTGCTCGCGCCACGGGTGCGCGCAGACGTGCACAACATCTATGCGCTCGTGCGGATCGCCGACGAGATCGCGGATGGAGCGGCGGATGCGGCCGGTCTCGGCCCCGAGGCCACTGCTCGCGTGCTGAACGAGCTCGAGGCCGAGACGAGGCTCGCCATCGAGCGCGGCTACAGTGCGAACCTGGTCGTGCACGCTTTTGCACGCACGGCCCGGGCGGCAGGGTTCGGCACGGAATTGATCGAGCCGTTCTTCGAGTCGATGCGCACCGATCTCGTGCGCAAGGAGCACGACGAGGCGAGTTTCGCCCGGTACGTGCACGGCTCGGCCGAGGTCGTGGGCGAGATGTGCGTGCACGTCTTCTTGCGCGAAG
>CAYRUW010000083.1:0-5392 GCA_964427465.1 uncultured Diaminobutyricimonas sp. | reverse complement strand
GCAGTTCGAGGCGGGCGGTTGCGCTAGCAGCCGCGTTGTTCGCAAAGCTGGCCCGCCGGCTCCGTCGCACCCCCGCATCCGTATTGCTGCGCTCTCGCGTGCGCGTCGCCGGCCCCACGAAGGCCGGACTGTTCGCGCTCGCGCTGTTGGGCCGGGTGCCGAAGCCGTGACCGGCGTCGCGATCGTCGGCGGGGGCATCGCGGGCCTCGCGTCGGCGGCGCTGCTCGCGCGGGCCGGGTATGACGTGACCCTGCTCGAGCAGCACGCCGAGTTCGGCGGCCGGGCAGGCTCGTGGCACGAGCAGGGTTTCAGCTTCGACACGGGACCGTCGTGGTACCTCATGCCCGAGGTGTTCGACCACTTCTACCGGCTACTGGGCACTTCGGCCGCGGAACAACTCGACCTCGTGACGCTCGATCCGGGCTACCGGGCGTTCTTCGAAGGCGTCGAAGGCCATCTGGATGTCGCAGCGAGCCGCGCCGGAAATGTCGCGTTGTTCGAGTCGGTCGAGCCCGGTGCGGGGCGACAGCTCGAGCGGTACCTCGATTCGGCCGCTTCGACCTATGACATCGCGATGCGTCGCTTCCTGTACACGAGTTTCGCCTCGCTCGGCCCGGCGTTCGCTGCGGACGTGCTCAAGCGGTTGCCGCGACTGATCCGTTTGCTCACAGAACCGCTCTCGACGCTCATCGAGCGATCGTTCGAAGACGAGCGCTTGCGTCAGATCCTCGGCTACCCCGCGGTGTTCCTGGGCGCTTCGCCGTTCATGGCGCCGAGCATGTACCACCTGATGAGCCATCTCGACCTCGCCGACGGGGTGCGGTATCCGCTCGGGGGATTCGCCCGGCTCATCGACGGAATCGCTGCGCTCGGCCGGCAAGCCGGGGCCAGGCTCGTCACGCGTGCGACGGTGCGGCGCGTGCTCGTGCGCGACGGTGCAGCCGAGGGCGTGGAGTACACGGATGCCGCTGGCGTCGCGCGAACCCTCGAGGCCGACGTCGTCGTGAGCACTGCCGACGTGCACCACACCGAGACACGATTGCTCGAGCCACCGTACGGTTCCCCGCCGGAGAAGCACTGGCGCTCGCACATCCCGGGACCGGGCGCGGTGCTCGTCATGCTCGGAGTGCGGGGCGAGCTGCCCGAACTCGCGCACCACAACCTTTTCTTCGCGCGGGACTGGGCGGCCGGGTTCCGGCAGATCTTCGGCGACCGCAAGCGAATGCCGGATGTGCCGTCGCTGTACGTGTGCAAGCCGAGCGCGACCGACCCGCACGTCGCTCCGCCCGGGCACGAGAACCTGTTCCTTCTCGTGCCGGTGCCGGCCGATCCGGAACTGGGGCGCGGCGGCCGACTCGGCGAGGGCGATCCGGCGATCGAGTCGATGGCCGACCGGGCGATCGAACAGGCAGGTGCGTGGGCAGGGGCCGTCGATCTATCATCGCGCGTGGTCGTGCGGCGCACGGTGGGGCCAGGCGATTTCGCCGATAGGTTCAACGCCTGGCGCGGCACCGCGTTGGGACCCGCGCACAGTTTGCGGCAGAGCGCCTTCTTCCGTACCGGCAACGCGAACAAGAGGGTGCGGGGGCTCTTCTACGCGGGCGCATCGACGGTGCCGGGTATCGGGCTGCCGATGTGCCTGATCAGTGCCGAGGTGCTGCTCAAGCGGTTGCGTGGGGACACTTCGACGATGCCGCTTGCGGAGCCGTTGTGACCGCTTTCGCCTATCTCGCTGCGCTCGCCGTCTCGCTCGGCGGCATGATCGTGCTCGACCGCCGCTTCCGGCTGTTCTTCTGGCGAGATGCGCGTCGTGCCGCGCTCGTGCTCGGCGCCGGGGTCGCGTTCTTCCTGCTCTGGGATCTGACCGGAATCGCGGCCGGGGTCTTCTTCCGCGGCGACACGGAATTCATGACCGGGCTCGTGATCGCACCCGAGCTGCCGATCGAGGAGGTGCTGTTCCTCGCGCTGCTGTGCCACCTGACCATGAACGTGTACAACGCGGCGGACCGGGCGCTGCGCGATCGGCCTCGTGAGCGTGCGCGAAGGCCGGGCCAAGAATCCCGCGACGAGGAGGCCGGTTCGTGACGTATTTTCTGCTGAACCTCGTCTTCCTCACAGCGGTCGCGGTGGTCGCGTTCACGGCGGTCGCGTTCCGCCGCCGACCGGGGCTGCGGGCTGCGGGTGCCGCCGCTCTCGTCGTGTTCGCGCTCACGGTCGTGTTCGACAACGTCATGATCTTCGCCGGGTTGGTCGCTTACGACGGGCAGCGGATCAGCGGCGCCCGCCTAGGCCTCGCGCCGGTGGAGGATTTCGCCTACGCACTCGCCGCGGTCGTGCTGCTGCCTTCGTTGTGGGCACTGCTCGGGCGCGGTCGCAAGCACCCGGATGCCGGCGACGACGAAGCTGCGGGCCCGGATGCGGTCGGCGACGAAGCGGCGGGCCCGGATGTTTAGGGAGTTGCTGATCGCATCCCGGCCGCTGAGCTGGATCAACACCGCGTATCCGTTCGCCGCGGCTTATCTGCTTGCAGCGCGCGAACTGGACCTCGTGCTCGTCGTGGGCACGCTGTTCTTCCTCGTGCCATACAACCTCGCGATGTACGGCATCAACGACGTGTTCGACTACGAGTCCGATGCGCGCAACCCGCGCAAAGGCGGAGCGCAAGGCGCTCGGCTCGATCGCCGGCTGCACCGTGCGACCCTGTGCGCGGCAGCGCTCGCGACCGTGCCGTTCGTTGCGTTCCTGGTTGCGGTCGGAACGCCCGCGTCGTGGCTCGCGCTCGCGGTGAGCCTGTTCGCCCTCGTCGCATATTCGGTGCCTGGCTTGCGGTTCAAAGAGGTGCCCGTGCTCGATTCGGCGACTTCGAGCACGCATTTCGTCAGTCCCGCTTGGTACGGGCTCGTGCTCGCGGGCGCCGACTTCACGCCACAGCTGTTCGCGCTGCTGATCGCGTATTTCGTCTGGGGCATGGCCTCGCACGCTTTCGGTGCTGTGCAGGATGTCGCCGCCGATCGTGCGGCGCGCATCGCATCCGTTGCCACGGCTCTCGGGGCGCGGCGCACGATACGCGCTAGCACGATCGCGTACGCGGCCGCGGGTCTTGTGCTGCTCGCGACCGGCTGGCCGGGTCCGCTGGCCGCTTTGCTTTGCGTTCCGTATGCCGCGAACTCGGCGAGGTTCTGGCGGGTGACGGATTCGGATGCTGCTGTCGCCAACCGGGGCTGGCGTACGTTCTTGTGGCTCAACTACGTCACGGGCTTTTTCGTGACGATGCTGCTGATCTGGTTCGCCACGTCCTAGGGGTTTTGCGGGCCGGTCCAGCCGAGGTTGCGGGCCATCTGTTCGAGGGTCGCGACCGTGGTCTCGTACTCTTCCTGCTGGATTCCGGATGCGGCCAGTTCGCGCAACCCGTCGACTACTTCGCGCAGGGCGCCGAAGGCGGTTTCGCCACGCGGCGTGAGGCCGTAGCCTTCGGGTGCGGCATCCACCCAGCCGCTGTCGATCAATTCGGTCAAGTGCTCGATGGATGTGGTTTCGCCCTCTTCGAGGAACGGCGCGACCGCCGTGTCGAGTTCTTCTGCGGTGGCCGGGCCGCGCATGAGCACATTGAGCAACTGCCATTGGCGCCGCGTGACGCCGTGTTCTTCGATCGCTTGAGCGAATCGGTCTTCGATCAGGCGGTCGACAAGCTTGAGCCAAAATCCGATCGGTGGTTGATCAGCCATGCGCACACCCTACGCGAGGGCCCCTGCCGTCCAACAGGCCCGATCACTCGATCGCCGTTTGCTTTCCGCGCACGGGCAGAAGCAGTCCGAGCCCGGCCAGCAGGACTAGGGCGATGCCGACGATGCCCCAGTACTGCAGATTGGTTTCGGCCGCTCCCGAGACGGATGCGGCGATCGTGATCGACAAGGCGAATGCGGTGGGTGCGAGGAAGCTCACGGCGCGCCCGGTCGTGGCATACAGCCCGAACACTTCGCCTTCCCGGCCGGTGGGGATGAGCCGGGCAAGGAATGTGCGGCTTGCCGACTGGGCCGGTCCGACGAATACGCACAGCGCGAGACCGAAGGTCCAGAACACGATCTGGCCGCCGTCGTGCAACAAGAATATGAAGGTCGCGCACACGACGAGGCCGATGAGTGTCGTGACTATGACCGGTTTCGGGCCGATCTTGTCATCGAGGGGACCGGCGGCGATCGTCGCGAGCCCCGCGACCACGTTGGCCGCGATCGCGAATACGATCACTTCGCCGGCGCTGAACCCGAACGTGCCTGCGGCGAGCACTCCGCCGAAGGTGAACACGCCGGCGAGCCCGTCGCGGAACACGGCGCTCGCGAGCAGGAAGTACACCGTGTGCGGGTTGACCCGCCAAAGCCGTTTGACGTCGCGAACGAGTATTGCGTAGGAGCGGAAGAAGGAGACCCGCTCACCGCGCGCCTTGTCGGGCACGCGGTTCTCGGGTACGCGCAGCAGCACCGGCAACGCGAATACTCCGAACCAGATGGCGGAGACGAGCACAGTGACCCGGATGTCGAGCGCACCTTCGTTGGTGACCCCGAACAGGCCGACCTCGGGGCTGATGAAGCCGAAGTAGACGATCAGCAGCAGCACGATACCGCCGAGGTAGCCCATGCCCCAGCCGAAGCCGGAGACCTTGCCGACGGTCGTGGGTGTCGACACTTGCGCGAGCATGGCGTTGTAGTTGACGCCTGCGAACTCGAAGAAGACGTTGCCAGCGGCCAGCAGCAGCAGGCCGAACCAGAGCAACTCGGCCTCGGGCGCGACGAAGAACATCAGTGCGGTGATCGCGACGACGAGGTAGGTGTTGACTCCGAGCCAGAGCTTGCGTCGCCCCGCGCGGTCGGACCGCTGACCGGTGATGGGCGCGAGCAAGGCGATGAGCAATCCGGCCGCGGCGAGCGCCCAGCCGAGTTGTGCGGAGACTTCGGTCTCGGTGCCGAATGCGCCGTTGTCGGTCAGGTAGACGGTGAAGACGAAGGTCGTGACGACGGCGTTGAACGCGGCCGAGCCCCAGTCCCACAGCGCCCAGGAGAGCACCCTCCCGGCCGTGACCTTTCCATGCGGCCCCGTGCGCATTCCGTTGGCGTCGCGGGGAACTTTCGTTTCGGCGGATGTGGTCGTGCTCGATGAGCCGGCGCCTTTGCCGGGCCCTGCGTCGTCGGTCATCCTCACAAGTTAGCGCTTAGCGCGGTCCGAGGGATAGCCCGCCCTCCTGAGTCGCTTCGGCTCAGGTTTTGTCCAGCTAACTTGACACGGCTCGACTCATCTCTCAAACTTGATACTTCAAGACTCAAGTTGCGGCTCATCCGGTCGCGCCGATCGAAGGCGGCCGAACGCTGTCGAGACAGTCCACTGGGCCTGAAGAAGTAAA
>CAYRUW010000082.1:2736-7289 GCA_964427465.1 uncultured Diaminobutyricimonas sp. | reverse complement strand
TCGAAGCCGGACTCGGCAACGTCGGCCACGCCATCGCAGTGACAACCGTCGACCGTGCACGCGCACGTGCCTCCGGCGACCGCCGATCTGTCGGGTCCCAGCGCATCCGGCGGCGCTTCCGGCCTAGCCGGGAGGTCGTGTGCTCGCTTCATGGGGAACTCCCGATCTGGAGGCTGGCTGCCTGTGCCTGACTTTATGACATGGCTCACAGGTGATGCGTCACCGGTGTCTCGCGACATGGGTCATAGTCCGGCGCACCGGCGGCCCCCGCTCGATCTGCCTCGGAGAAGACGCCCGGGTGATCCTCATGGATCTGTGGGGACTCAAGCGTACGTTCGAAGCCATGCGGAATCCACCGATAGCCAGCCGGCACGGCCGCGGTTTCGCTGCTGTGCTCTTGGCCGCATCGTTGTCTGCCGCGCTCTTCGGGTGTGGCGACGGCTCCGACAGTGCACCCTCCGTGACTTCGGAGGCACCTACGACCACGGCCTCCCCGTCCGATGCGGCTTCCCCTGACGATGACGCATCGGAGAGCCCGGTGGTGTGCGGTGTGCCCTCTGGGGACACATCAGGCGGGGCGGGGCCGGTTGACAGCGAAACGGCAGGGCGAATCGTCACCGACACCTACGGCGGCCGGGTCATCGACGTCGAGGAAGGCACCGAGGATGGCAGGCCGGTCTGGGAGGTCGAGGCGACCGACAGCAGTTGCGGCAGGATCGAGGTCGAAGTTGACAAGGCCACCGGAAGCATCGTGAGCTTCGACACGGAGGACTAGACACCGAGAAGGTGATCGTGCCCCGACAACGAGCGACTGGCAAATGTCAGGGGAAGCTGTGCTGGACGAAATTGCGGGCTTCGTGCAGCACACGGGAGACATGCACTGCATCGCCGACCGGCCGGTAGAACACAAAGTGTCTGGGATCGAGAATCCTCCGCGCATCACCGCGGACATGATCGCGACTGACGCTCAGATGCACGCCGCGTATGCCTCGGCCGAGTTCCGGACAGTCGTGCGAACCGACCAGCATGGGGTCAGCAACGATGTCGCGGAGAACCGCGTCAATGAGCGCTTCATATCCGTCGCTGACCGCGCGACCGAAGGTTCTAATCGACCATTCCAGCACGTCACCAATGTCTGCTCTCGCGAGTGGCGAGAGGACGAGCCGATAGGTCACGCGGGCTTTCGAGCCACCCGCTCGGCGGCTTCGCGACCGAGTCCGCGGATGTGGTCACGGAGCTCATCGAGCGAAATCTCGACGCCCGCGCCACGGTCGATCTGCGCGAACCCAGCGGTGACGTTCTCACGCAACGTTTCTAGACGAATTGCGTCTTCGGTACCGGCCGAACGCAGCAGTTTGGTGGCAACATCGACTCGCTCATCGGGACTGAGCGACATCGCGGTCTCCAGAACTTCGGCGGCGGTCGGGGTCATGTGCCGATTCTACGGCTTGTCACTGACACACGTCGGAAGGGCTCACAAGTCGGAAGTCTCCAAGCTGCGACACATCCCCTCTGCCAGCCGATCGGCATAACCCTGAACCGCCCCAGCTGAATCTCCCGGTGATCGCTGGCGCACTCGAACTGCGTGTCATCCGCCACGGCACGATGCCCACTCGTTCCGCCAGCCACTGGGTGATGCCGATGCCAGCGGAGTCGAAGTTCGGCCGCGGAATCTCGCGCTATTCAGAGCTGGGGTGCCTGGACTCGAACCAAGAACAACTGAGAGCCGCCTGGCCCGCCCGGGCAAAGCCCCGAACCGATGGAGTTCCCCGTAATTTCAGGGATCTCATGGGGTCGAGCCTACCGCGGGCTACCAACAGCTACGCAGTGATTCGTGCTGATTCGCGCCTCTCGGGAGGGTTTCTGGTCACCAATCTGGTCACCGGTTCTCTCCGTCGTCGAGCCTCTGGACGGGCACGAACTCGGCGAGCGGTTGGGGATCTCTGGTGACGTCGTACTGACGCAGCAAGGCGATGTATCGTCGCTTGTCGATGTCCCAGTCGTACGTCTCTGCGATCGCCTCCGCGTCTTGCGCGGCGAGGAACACCAGGTCGGCGAGCAGGCGCGTCGTTCGCCCGTTCCCGTCGACGAAGCCGTGGATGCGGACGGTCTCGGCATGCACGGCGATGCCGAGTTCGCGTGCTGTCCAGTCGTCGGTGTGCTCCCACCGGTACCGGATGTTGTCGAGCGATCCGCGGAGCTCGACGGCGATGCGCTCGGGTTCGACGCCGATGTTGAGATCACGCGTTCGGTACCGGCCTGCCCACGTCCACAAGTCTCCGTAGAGCTTCTGATGCAGTTCACGGAGGAACGCGTCCGTGAGGATATCGGCGAGCACGAGTCGCCCGTCGGCGATGTCATCGAGCAACGCAATGCTGACCTCATCGTTGATCGCCTGCTGGGCCTCGTAGAGGTCGATCTTCTTCGGCTCATCGCCAAAGATCTCACGAGCCTGTGGGGTGAGGGCGTCTGCTTCTTCCGGGTCCAACGGCGTTTCGCCGTAGCCGGGCTCGACGCCCATCAAACGCGCTGCTTGCGCGCGGCGAGGAAGCGCTCGACCCGTTCAGAGCGAGTGACACCGACCGGCACCGACCTGTTCTCCAACGCCGCCGACGCCCGCGTGGCACGCAGAGCGGCACGATGAAGCGCCTCACGAGTGACGTCCTTGCGCTTCATATGCTCACCTCCGGGAGAACAGGATCGACTTCATTCTATCGTGCCGACTCCCTCCTGGTGGGGCGCGGTGCACGCGCCGCCCCCAGGCACTTCCCTGACCAGCAGTTGAGCGGACACCGACGTACTCCGCGAGAATTGTTTGCGATGGCGCGTCACGAAGAGACGTGCCCGAGTCGGAAGAAGGAAGATGGCATCCAAAGAGTTCGAGGCACCGGATCTTCAGAAGTTCATCGCCTCGCTGCGCCCAGACGCCGATCATCTGGACGATCTCTGGCGTCGTCCCGAGCCACAGCTTCTCCCTGTCCCATCGGTGGTGCGGGGCTTCCGCATCCGCATCGACCTGCAGGGCACGAAGCCGCCGGTGTGGCGACGCATCGAGGTGCCGGGCGACATCCTCCTCCCACGGCTGCACGAGGTGATCCAGGCAGCGATGGGATGGACCGACAGCCACCTGCACCGCTTCCGCACGAGCAACGACCGAAACCCTCCCGAGTTCCTCACGCAGTTCGACATCGACGAGGGCGACGAAGGGAGTCTCGAAGACCACGTACGTCTCGACCAGGTGGTCGCCAGCGAGGGCGACCGCCTCTGGTACGACTACGACTTCGGAGATGATTGGAATCACCTCCTGCGCGTCGAGAAGGTGCTCGACAGTCCTCCCCCTGCCCCGGTGTGCGTCGGCGGGAAACTCGCCTGCCCGCCAGAGGACTGCGGCGGTGTCTGGGGTTACAGCGAACTCGCGGACTGGGTGCGCAGCGACTACGACGACGTCCTCCGCCCCGAGGTATTCGAGAACGCGGCGGAAGGACGCGCGTGGCTTCCCGACGGCTGGCACCCCGACGCCTTCGACATCGATGAGACGAACGAGCTGATTACCGCAGCAACCGCGGAGCCGATCCAGGTCATCGAGGAACTCGAGTCCCTGCTCGAACTGGCGCGAAACCGCGGCACACGCGGCCTGCGCGACGCTCTCGCTCATCCGGCTGCCTCCGGTGCGACCGATATCGGCACCGACGAAGCTGCTGATCTCACCGAGCCGTTCCGTGTGCTGCTCGACGTCATCGGGGACGGCGTGACGCTCACCAGCGCCGGCTATCTGAAGCCCGCAGCTGTCGAGCAGATCGCACTTCGCACGGGCATCACCGAGTGGTGGATCGGCAAGGCCAACCGCGAAGACCTCACCTGGCCGGTCTGGGAACTCCGCGCCACGGCGCGAGCACTGGGGCTCGTGTCGGTGCGCAACGGCCGCATCGCCCCGACTCAGGCCATCACCAAACGCCGAGACGACCCGCAGGCGATCCTGCGACACATCACCGGCCGGCTTCCGCTCGGAACAACCCCCGCCGAACGGCACGCCGGATGGGCGGCACTCGCCATCGCCGCGAACGAGACACCCGTCGAGTTGTGGGAGGAGAACATCAGCGAACTCCTGTTCGACCTCGGCCGGCACGACCGCGCAGACCCCTACCGCGCCCCCTCACCCGAGAGCCCCACGCTCGACGCACTCAACCTGCTCGCGGGGGCGATACGGGCGAACTGGAGGCCCAAGGGTGTGAACCCGGCTCTCGCGGCCATCGCCCGAGCCGCGATACGGACCTGACCGTCTGGTCACCGGATCGGCTGCAGCCAGGTCCGACAGAAACCGTCACAGGTGCGTCCTACCTGTAGCGGATCCTGTCGGGGTACGACGCCGGGGTGCGTCTGCTCGACGGAAGACCCCGCGCGAGAGTTCGACGATCCGCCCGCCATCTCGCCAGGCGTAAAGGTTTCGCGGATGCACACCGTGCGCCCGCGAGGTCTCCGACGTGAACGTCGACGGGAGCGACTCATCCAACTCCTTCATGGATTCAATCCATGCACAGGACGATCAATGATGT
>CAYRUW010000082.1:0-2636 GCA_964427465.1 uncultured Diaminobutyricimonas sp. | reverse complement strand
TACGGAGAGTTTCATCGTCCATCCCCAGGCCCGCGTTCACCTGCCTGACTTGGCGAGTGCCCCCTATGGCTATGACACGCTGCGGCTGCTGATCCGCGTGTGGATGCTCGCGGGACAGCCCGCGGGCAAGTATCTGGCGGCGACGATGACGCTGTGGCTGCCGAAACTCGAGCAGCATGGCGAGTCGGCGAGGACACGCACCGGCTCACCGATCACACCCGCACGCAGCTGCTGAGCGTCTCTGGGGCGACGATCGACCGGCTGCTCAAACCCACCCGTGACGGGATGCGACTGACTGGCATCTCGGGCACGAAACCGGGGCCGCTGCTGCGCAGCTCGATCCAGGTCCGCAAGGCCGGCGACGAGCACGAGCAGCAGCCAGGGTTCTGCGAACTCGACCTGGTGCTGCACTGCGGGCCGACGCTCAAGGGTGAGTTCTGCCGCTCACTGACCGTCACCGACGTGCATACCGGCTGGACCGAGAACCTCGCGCTGAAAAACGGCGCGCACCGGTGGGTGCTCGAAGCGATGCCCATAATCGAGGCGCGGCTGCCATTCCCGCTGGTCGGGATCGACAGCGACAACGGCGGCGAGTTCATCAACGCGGCGCTGATCGCCTGGGCCGGCGACCGCGACCTGTTCTTCACCCGCGCGCGCCCCTACCACTCGAACGACAACGCGCACGTGGAGCAGAAGAACGGCGACATCGTGCGCCGCCATGCGTTCCACTACCGCTACGACACCGCCATGGAGTTGCGGCTGCTGAACGAGCTCTACGACCTGGTGCGGATCCGGTTCAACATGTTCACCGCCACCACCAAAGCGACCGGTTGGCGCGTCAACCGCAACGGGAAGGCCATCCGCGTCGATGACGCGCCCCGCACCCCGTTCCGGCGCGTCATCGACGGCGGCGTGCTCACCGACAAGAAACGCGCCGAACTCGAGGCAACCTTCGAAGCGACGAACCCAGCCGAACTCACACGCCAAATCGTCGACATCCAGAACCGCCTCATCCACCTCGCCGCCACCAAGACCGACGCCCTCAGCCAAGCTGTTTCGCGAGCAAAACCAGATGAGGCACGCGATCACCTTTCGCGAGCATCTTGACGTGAGGCACTACGGGCTTCGGTGAGAAGGTACGCGGCGCCTCCCGCGCGACCGGCGAGCCGCATGACTCACGTCCCAAGGATCGTGTCGAGGATGTCGGCGGTGACGATATCGACTTGCTCGGCCGTGATGACGTAGCTGTTGCGGGTGACCATCTCGTTCGCGTGCCCGAGCAGTCGTGACGCGATCGTGAGTCCGGCCGCGCGCTCCACGAGCGTCGCAGTGGTGCGCCGGTAGATGTGCGTCGAGTACTCCTCCACCTCGACACCGAGGCGCACGAGTTGGTCGCGGTTATCGTCGATGAACGAGCGCAGTAGACGCTCGTAGTTCGACACGCTCATCGGCTTGCCGGTCTTCGTCGGGAACAGCAGCGCCTCCGGTCCTTTCTCCGCAAGCGCGAGTCGGCGTCGGCCGCAAGAGCAGGGAGGGCGACGCGACGACGTTGGCGGGTGCGCTTCGGGGCGTTCTTCCTCTGGACGCCCTACACCTTGTTCTGGATCACGGTGCCGTCGATCAAGATCGCCGGCGGGGCGGTGGTCATGTCCACGTCGCAGCGACGCAGGCCGATGCATTCCCCCACGCGGGCGGAGGTGCCGAGCATGATGTCCATGCCGTCCACGAGCGCCCGCCAGTTCGGGCGCGGGCCCATGCCCTCCGTCTCCCGCCACCGGGTCATAAGGTCGCGGATCGCCTCGATCTGCTGCGGAGTGAGCATCGCGGTCTTCTTCTCCGGCGTCGGCAGTCGGGTGACGTCGCGCACCGGGTTCGTCGGGATCGCGTCGTCGCGCACGGCGAACCCGCAGATGAGCGACAGCACCGAACGCGCCTTCCGCGCTGCGGACACGCCCCGGTCAGCCAGGAGATTCTGGATGATCCGGTCACAGCGGCCGACGGTGAGCGCCTCCAGCGTGACGCCGCCACAGACGGGGACGAGCGTGAGACGGACGGTGGTCTCGTAGTTCTCATACGTCGACCACGACAGCGTGCCGTTCTCGGCGCGCACCTTCAACGTCGGCAGCCACGCCTCCGCCGCCTCCTGGATGGTCGATGCGGCGGTAACGATGGCCTTCGTGTGTGTCGTCTGCGCCTTCGCGCGAGACATTAGCTCCTCGCGGGCCTCAGCTTCGGTGGCGCCTTCGGCACGGAGCTGCATCAACTGACCGGAGTCATCGCGCATCCGGGCGCGTGCCCGCCACTTCCCGTTCGCGAGCTGGGTCACCTGCACCTGCCCCACCTCGCCCGCGGCGATCTTCGGCCTAGCCATGACGCTGCTCCCGCGCCCACACGAGTACGTCGTCACGGTGGTACTTGACGTGCCGGCCGAGCTTCAACCATGGCGGTCCGGACTTCGTGAGTCGCCAGCCTTCGAGCGTGCGCTCGGGCACGCCCAGCAGCACGGCGACCTCAGCCTGAGTCAGGAAGGCGGGCTCGACCTCGATGTGTGCATGAGCTTCCATACCAGACAGGTGCGGAGCACGTACCCACGCGAACGAGTGGGGCCGAGTGCGTACCTCATCGGCAGAGACGGC
>CAYRUW010000081.1:0-7303 GCA_964427465.1 uncultured Diaminobutyricimonas sp. | reverse complement strand
GGTGGTCTCTTCGCGCTCCGGCCCGATCAGCGTTGCGGCCGGCCTCCAGGTTGCTCGTTGCGCCGAAGCCCGCGATGTATGCCGCACGAGCCGCCGCAACCGCCGAGCGCTCGCCCGTGCGGCGCGAACCCATTTCCGCTAGCGGTCGGCCTTCGGATGCGCACACCATCCTCGCGGCAGCACTCGCGACCGCGGAATCGTAGTTGAGCACGCTCAGCACGAGCGTCTCGAGCACCACGGCCTCGGCGAACCCGGCCTCCACGACGAGCACCGGCGAACCGGGAAAGAACGCCTCGCCCTCGCGGTATCCCCGGATGCTGCCGCGGAACCGATAGCCGGCGAGCCAGTCGAGCGTCGCCTCGTCCACGACCGAGTTCTCGCGCAGCCAGCGCAATTCGGCATCCGCGAACCGGAACCGGCGGATGAGTTCGATCAGCCGGCCGGTGCCCGCGACCACGCCGTAGCGCCGGCCGTGCGGCAGCCGGCGTGTGAACACCTCGAACACGCAGCGCCGGTCGTGCCGCCCGCTGCGCATCGCCGCGTCGATCATGGTCAGCTCGTAGCGGTCGGTCAAGAGCGCGGTGGTGCCCATGCGGTCAGCCTATGCCTGCCGCGTTGCGGCTACGCTTGGCAGAGTGACCGATGCGCCGCTTGGAGTCTTCGACAGCGGTGTCGGCGGGCTCACCGTGGCGCGGGCGATCATCGACCAGTTGCCGAACGAGGCCGTGCACTATGTGGGCGACACAGCGCACTCTCCGTATGGCCCGAAACCGATCGCAGACGTACGCCGTTACGCCCTCGAGGTTCTCGACGACATGGTCGAGCGCGGGGTCAAAGCGCTCGTGATCGCGTGCAACACGGCGTCTGCGGCGATGCTCCGGGACGCTCGCGAGCGCTACACCGAAGGCCATGGCATCCCGGTCGTGGAGGTGATTCAGCCGGCGGTGCGGGCAGCGGTGCGGCAGACCCGCAACAAGCGCGTGGGGGTGATCGGAACCGATGGCACCATTCGCTCAAGGGCCTACGAAGACGCTTTCGCTGCCGCATCCGATCTCGAGTTGTTCACTCAGGCGTGCCCGCGATTCGTCGAATTCGTCGAGGCGGGGGTCACCACCGGGCGCGAACTGTTCGAAGTCGCCGAGGGTTACCTGGCACCGCTCAAAGCGGCGGAGATCGACACGCTCGTTCTCGGCTGCACGCACTATCCGCTGCTCGCCGCAGCGATCCAGTACGTGATGGGCGACCAGGTGAACCTGGTCTCAAGCGCCGAGGAGACCGCCTACGACGTGTACCGCACTCTCGTGCGGCATGATCTGGAGCGCACGGCCACCGCCGCCCCCAGTCACGCCTTCGAGGCGACCGGTGCCGACGAGGATGCGTTCAAGATGCTCGCCGCGCGCTTTCTCGGCCCGGAGGTGGCTAGCGTCGAGATGTTCGAGACCGGAACGATCCGGTTGCCGGAACGAAGGGGGAGTGCATGAGAGCGGATGGGCGAGATGCGGGCGATCTGCGGCAGGTGGCGATCGAACGCGGGTGGAGCGAGCAAGCCGAGGGTTCGGCGCTGATCTCGTTCGGCCGCACCAAAGTGCTGTGCACTGCTTCGTTCACGAACGGGGTGCCGCGCTGGCTGACCGGACAGGGCAAAGGCTGGGTGACCGCGGAGTATTCGATGTTGCCGCGCGCCACGAACGAGCGAACCGACCGCGAATCGGTGAAGGGCAGGCTCGGCGGGCGCACCCACGAGATCTCGCGTCTCGTGGGACGCTCGCTGCGTGCGATCGTCGACTTGAAAGCGCTCGGCGAGAACACGATCGTTCTCGACTGCGATGTGCTGCAAGCCGACGGGGGCACTCGGACGGCGGCGATCACGGGCGCATACGTCGCGCTCGCCGACGCCGTCGAGTGGGCGCGCGAGAAGAAGTTCGTCGGCCAGCGTTCGCAGCCTCTCATCGACAGTGTCGCGGCGGTGAGCGTCGGCATCGTCGATGGCGAGCCCATGCTCGATCTGGCCTATGCAGAGGATGTGCGTGCCGAGACCGACATGAACGTCGTCGTCACCGGCCGCGGACTGTTCGTGGAGGTTCAGGGCACTGCCGAAGCGGCACCGTTCGACAAGCGGGAGCTCGATGCGATGCTCGAACTGGCACTTGCCGGCACGGGCCGGCTCGCCGAGGCACAGCGGGCGGCGCTCGCTGCGCAAAGCGCATGAAGCGGGTCGTTCTCGCCACACACAACGCCCACAAGGTCGAAGAGCTCAAGCGTATTCTCGGCCCGGCTCTCGGTGAGCTTGAGATGGTCGCATACGACGGGCCCGAACCGGTCGAAGACGGCACGACGTTCGCAGAGAACGCGCTCATCAAGGCGCGCGCCGCGCACCGGCACACGGGGCTGCCCGCGCTCGCCGACGACTCCGGCATTTGCGTGGATGCGCTCGACGGTGAGCCCGGCATCCGCTCCGCCCGATACGCGGGCACTCGCGACGACGCCGACAACCGGCGGCTGCTGCTCGAACGGATGCGTGGCGTCGCGAACCGCGAGGCGCAGTTCCAGTGCGCGGCGGCGTTCGTGGCCGAAGGCGTGGAGCATGTCGAGATCGGCAGGTGGCCCGGGCGGGTGCTCTCCGCGGAGATCGGTGAGAACGGCTTCGGGTACGATCCGGTGTTCCAGCCTGAGGGCTTGAGTGTCAGCAGTGCACAACTGGCCCCCGATCAGAAGAACCGGATCAGTCATCGCGCGCGCGCCTTCCGTGCGATCATCCCGATCGTGCGCGCCCGGCTGGATTGATCGCGACCTTCGCTGCAGACCTAGCGGGCTCGTGTCGGCCTAGTCTGAATGTATGGGTTCCGAGTCTCACCACTCGGGCAGCAACCGTGCCCGGCTGTCGGTCGCGCTCGGCATCGTCGTCGTGGTTCTCGTGGTCGAGATCGCCGGCGGGCTGCTGTCGGGTTCGCTCGCGTTGCTCGCCGACGCGGGGCACATGGCCAGCGACGCGATCGGGCTGTCGGTCGCGCTCGCAGCGACGGTCTTCGCAGCCCGCCCGGCCACCGACCGTCACACGTACGGGTTCCGGCGGCTCGAGGTGCTCGCGGCGCTCGCGAACGGGGTGATCCTGTCGGTGCTGGCCGTGGCGATCGCACTCGAGGGCATCCGTCGACTGCTCGAGCCGGCCGAACTCGAAGTGCAGGGCGCGCCGATGCTCGCCGTGGCGGCGGTCGGACTGGTCGCGAACCTCGCGGCGCTGCTCGTCTTGCGTGGTGGCGACCGGCGCTCGCTCAACCTGCGGGGCGCATACCTGGAAGTCTTCGGCGACCTGCTCGGTTCGATCGCTGCGCTCCTGGCCGGCGCTGCGATCCTGTGGTTCGGTTTCGAGTTGGCCGACCCGATCGCGTCGCTCGTGATCGCGACGCTCATCGTGCCGCGTGCGCTGCTGCTGCTACGCGACGTCGCGCGCGTGCTCACCGAGTCGGCTCCGCGCGAGACGGATGTCGCCGCAATCCGCCGGCATCTTTCTGAGACCGCGGGCGTGCTCCACGTTCACGACGTGCACGTGTGGGCGATCACGTCTGGGCAGCCCGTGTTCACCGCGCATGTCGTGGTCGAGCGGGGCGTGTTCGAGCGCGGCGAGAGCGGGTCGTTGCTCGACCGCTTGGGGGAGTGCTTGAGCGACCATTTCGATGTGGCGCACTCGACGTTCCAATTGGAACCCGAGGAGCACGCCGAGCACCACGAACACCATCACGACTGAGTTCTCGTCGCGCACTTCGACGGGCGTGGGATGGCGCGGACCGGACACTTGGGGTGGACCGTCTTGCGCAAGTCAGCCCGAACGTCGGCTCACGATGCCGAGCGCACCGCCGTTTCAGCGCTCCGGGTCGTTGTCGAAGTCCTGGTCGAAATGTTCCGGCGACAATGCGAGCGAACCGCCGTCCGCCGCGAGCTGGCGCTTCGCCTTTCGCGAGGACTGCAAGTAGTGGAACACCGTGGGGATCACGGTGAGCACGATCGCGGCCAGCAGGATGAGGTCGATGTAGTCGCGGACGAGCGGTCCGATCACGGGCATGTATCCGAGCAGGTAGCCGACGAACGTGAGCCCGACGCCCCAGATCAGGGCCCCGATCAGGTTGTAGAGCGTGTACTTGCGGTAGTTCATGTGTCCGACTCCGGCCGCGACCGGTGCGAACGTGCGCACGATCGGCACGAATCGCGCCAGGATGATCGCAATGCCGCCGAAACGCGTGAAGAAGGCGTTGGTGCGTTCGACGTTGCGGCGGCTGAACACACCCGACTCTTTGCGCTCGAACACCTTGGGGCCGGCCTTGTGGCCGATCAGGTAGCCCACTTCGCCGCCGAGGAACGCCGCGAACCCGATCGCGAGGCACACCCACCAGATGTCGCCGAGGCCCTGCCCCTGCGCTTCGTTCATGCCGTAGAAGGTCAACAGACCGGTGATGATCAGCAGGGTGTCACCAGGCAGCAGGAACCCGACCAGCAGGCCGGTCTCGGCGAAGACGATGAGGCACACGCCGAGCAGTGCGAATGGCCCGAAGTTGAGGATGAGCGTTTCCGGGTCGAGCCACGGGATGAGTGCGTAGGGGGACACGTGTCGGTAGGTTCCAGTCGTCGTTTGGCGGGCGCGCGGCTCGAGCCGCTGGACTCGGTCGCTGTCCGGCGACCTGCGGCCGTGCCGGCCGTCGGTCTACGCTACCGGAGCATCCATGCAGATGTGCTTTGATTTGTGCGGAAGGTGGGACTCGAACCCACACGCTCGAAAGCACAGGAACCTAAATCCTGCGTGTCTGCCAATTCCACCACTCCCGCGAGCGCTCGATCAGTGTACCGGCCGACGGTACCGGCAAGCGGTCGCACCGTTTTGGCCGGTTCACGGGCGTGTGACATACTCTTCTAGCGTTGTCGCGGGGCCCCATCGTATAGCGGCCTAGTACGCCGCCCTCTCACGGCGGTAGCGCGGGTTCGAATCCCGCTGGGGTCACCAAATTGAAAGCGTCCGCTTGCCGGGCGCTATCAAAAACACGCGACGCTAGGCGCTCCGGCGCCCCGCGCGTTCGGCGAAGCGGTCGATAGCATGCAGGATCTCGTCGCTGCGCCAGATCGTCCCGTGACGGTGCTCCGTCTTCGCCTTGAGGATGCCCTGCTCGGTAAGGTCTCGGAGCAGCGGGTAGGCGTTCTGCGGTCGAACCCCTAGCTCGGCGGCGACGAGGTTCGCGTCGACCACCGGGGTGCGCACGACGACGTCGAGTAAACGCCACACCCCGCTATCGGCGCGAGCCTTGACGCGATCCCGCCAGCCTGTGGCTATCTCATCGATATCGGCGACAAGCTGCCGGGCATTGGTCACGGCGCGCATACTCGCCTCGGCGAAGCGGGCGACGATCGGCTCGAGGTCGCCCGCGCGATATGCGGTGAGCGCCCCGTGGTACCCGTCGATGTCCGCGAGCAAGCCGGCCGAGACCGGGACGGCGACCGCGCGGGTCACTCCCCGGTACCGCAGCAGAGCCTGCGCGAGAGCCCTCCCAGTACGGCCGTTGCCGTCGGTGAACGGATGAATGGTCTCGAACTGTGCATGCGAGATCGCCGTGAGGGTGAGCGCGCCGATGTTCAACCGCCGGCTGAAGACGACGAGATCGTCAATCAGCGCTGGCACCCGCTCCCACCGCGGGGCGACGAAATCCGCACCGATGGGGGAACGGGAACTTGTGCCGATCCACACCGCTTCGGTCCGCCACCGTCCTGGAGTGTGCTGCACCTGGCCGGCCATGAGGACTTCGTGCATTCTGGTGATCGCGTGAGCGGTGATGTCGTCCGCGAGGGTGATCGCCGCGCGCAGCGCCGCGGTGTTGGCGGCGATCAAGGTCGCGTTTGGGGTGGCATGACCCGTGAGCTCGGCGGTGAGGATTGCCCTGGCACTCGCGGTGAGGTGCTCGATCTGCGAGGAAGCTGCCGCCTCACTGCGCAGCAGCACAGGGCCGAATGACGCGACCCGGTGGCCGAGCTCCGCATCGAACCGACTCAGCTCACGTCCCGCTTCCTCGGCGGCTGTCACCGCCGCGTCGAGAAGGTCCACCTGGCACTCGGCGATCTGTGCGGGGATACTCGCCTCATACTCGCGGGGCCCGTCGAGGTACGAAGCAATGCCGAGTCCGGACCCGTCGATGTGACTCGGAGTCCACGACATTGGCTCTGCCGACACCGCTGGCCAGGTCATACTCGCCCCCTCCGTCTTTATGGGGTTCAATGCTATCTCATAAAGCCGGCGAGCCCTGCACCCGCCACCCGCGACCGGTCGGTCACGCGATCGCCGGGTGCGTGCGGTAGCATCGGGACCGCGAGAGGGAGTATCCCCGAGATCGCCGTGGTCGTCATCACGAATCCGAACGGATTCCGGGCGCGGCGCATCCGTCAGCTGGATGGGGGAGAGACTTTCGAGTCCCGTCCACCCCACAGTGAAGGCTCCCGCTTTGGATCTCGCCCTGCCGATCTGGTTCGAAATCGGATCTCTCGTCGTACTCACGCTCATCCTCGTAGCCGACTTGCTCTACGTGTACCGTCGGCCGCACATCCCGTCCGTGCGCGAATCCACTTTGTGGGTCGTGTTCTACGTGTCGCTCGCGCTCATCTTCTCTTTGTTGATGCTCGTATTCGCCGGCGGCGAGTTCGCAGGGCAGTTCCTGGCCGGCTGGCTGACCGAGTACAGCCTCTCGGTCGACAACCTGTTCGTGTTCCTGATCATCATGGCCAGGTTCTCGGTACCGCGTAAGTACCAGCAAGAGGTGCTCATGGTGGGCATTCTGCTCGCGCTCATCTTCCGTGGCGTGTTCATCCTGCTCGGCGCGCAGCTCATCGCGCACTTCAGCTGGATCTTCTACATTTTCGGCGCCTTCCTGCTCTACACCGCCGTCAACCAGGCTTTCTCGAGCGAGCAGGAAGAGGAGGAGATCGAGAACAAGATCATCGCGTTCTTGCGGCGCCGAATCGCGATCAGCGAAGAGTTCAACGGCGCCAAGCTGCGCGCTGTCGTGGACGGACGCAAGATCTTCACTCCGGTGGTCATCGTGTTCATCGCACTCGGCACCACCGATCTGGTGTTCGCGCTCGACTCGATCCCGGCGATCTTCGGCATCACGCAGAGCCCGTTCATCGTGTTCACCGCGAACATCTTCGCCCTGATGGGTCTGCGCCAGCTCTACTTCCTGCTCGGCGACCTCGTGGAAAAGCTCGTTTACCTCAAGTACGGCATCGCGTTCATCCTCGCCTTCATCGGCGTGAAGCTGGTGCTGCACGCCTT
>CAYRUW010000080.1:0-7327 GCA_964427465.1 uncultured Diaminobutyricimonas sp. | reverse complement strand
TGCGGTCGCCGAGGCGGGCATTTCGCTCGAGGAGTGCGTGGTGTTGCTCGACGGCCACTGGGACTGGCTGAACCCCGCGCTACCCAGCCGGATAGACGTGCGCACCCGGATCAAGGCCGACCGCGATTGCGCTTCGGTTTCTGCGGCTTCGGTGATCGCCAAAGTGACCCGGGACCGGATGATGATCGCGGCCCACGAGACCGCCCCGATGTACTCCTGGGCGTCGAACAAGGGATACGCGAGCCCGGAGCACTATGCGGCCATCGATGCGCATGGACCGAGCGAGTTGCACCGCATCACATGGCTGCGGCAGCCGATGCTCATCGACGACTTCGAGGACTGATCCCGGGCGCTCCCGAACGCCTAGGATGGTGCGCGATGGATGACGACGAGTTCGAGGACTACGATCGCGAGGTCGAGCTAGCGCTCTACCGCGAGTATCGCGATGTGGTCGGGCAGTTCAAATACGTGGTCGAGACCGAGCGCAGGTTCTATCTGGCCAACGAAGTGACCCAGACGGTGCGCGAGATGGGCAACGACTTCTATTTCGAGCTCGAAATGCACGACGTCTGGGTCTGGGACATCTACCGTTCCGATCGTTTCGTCAAGAGCGTGAAGGTTCTCACTTTCAAAGACGTGAACGTCGAGGTGCGCGGCGACCGCGAATTGGAGTTGCCCAAGGAGCTTGCACTCGACGAGTAGTCGGCGCGCGTAGCTTAAGCGGCCTGGTCTCGGCGCGTCTCAACCGTGTCAGGCAAGGCCGTCGAACAGCGAGACCATCGCGGCCTCGAACTCGCTTTCACGTGGCGGCCCGTCTTGTTCCCCGCGCAGGAGTTCGAGCATCACGTGCCCGTGTACGACCGCCCAAAGGTGATGGGCCACGGCATCGGCTGAACCGGCGCCGATCGCACCCTGCGCCATCGCGTACTCGACCCGTGCCCGGTGCGCATCGAGCACTGCTCCGGTCTGCTGCAGCACCGGTTCGCGGGGGCTGAACCCGGGCACCAGCGGTGTGAACATCACCAGATAGCGGGTCGTGTTGGCCAGCGCCCAGCGCCGGTAAGCGACGGCACTGCGGATGAGGCGCTCACGCGCATCCGGTATCTCGTCCGCCGAAGCAAGCGCCTCGCCGAACGCGGCGAATCCGTCGAGCATGACGGCTTCGAGTAGTCCCGACTTGTCGGTGAAGTGGGTGTAGACCCCCATCGTGGAGCAGCCCGCGGCCGCGGCGACTTTGCGAACCGTTAGCGCGTTCCCGCCCTCGTCGGCAACGATTCCGATCGCGGCGTCGAGAATTCGCGAACGGGTGTCTGTTGACAGCGCTGCACCCATATGACAATGTTATCGCCGTCGGCAATAACGGTGTTATCACGTTCGCAGCAGCAGTCGCAGGTGCGGCGGCCATGGTCGCCGGGAAAGGGACCAGATGTCTCGCGTCACCAGATCAGTGGCCTCAGTCGCCGCGGTAGTTCTGTCGGTGTTCCTGCTCACCGCGTGCGGCACGCCCGGCACCGAGCAGCCCGGCGAGTTCACTCTCTCCAGCCCCGATCTCGACGCGCAAGGCCACCTGCCGGAATGGGCGAGCAACACAGTCGGCGGCACTTGCGAGGGCGAGAACCGCTCACCGGAACTGCGCTGGGTTGGCGAACCGGCCGGCACCGAGTCCTTCATGCTGACCCTCACCGACCCCGCCCATCCGGGCTACGTGCACTGGGTCGTGACCGGCATCCCCGGCGATGTCGACGGGGTGCCGGGCGCAGCCGACGGCGCGATTGGTGTGGGCGTCACCGGCGAGAGCTGGCAGGGAACAGCCCGCTACTCCGGCCTGTGCCTGCCCGACAACCCCTACGTGTACACCGTCTACGCGCTCGACGAAGTGCTCGTGGGGGAGCGCACCGACGACCTCGAAGACGCACTCGAGCTCGTCGACGGCCACGTGCTCGCCACCGCTGAACTGAGCGTGCTGCGCGCACCCGACCCCGTGGAGCCATGAAAGGCTAGGGCTGAAGGTGCTGCCCATCTGATTTCAGAACTGCTCCGTACCAGCTTTGCTCGCGCAGCTCTTGCACACACTTGTGTCGGATCGCCGGTCCCGGTGGCCGTGTGCCCGGATGCTGGGCACATGGCGGCGAAGGACGAGCTCGGCAAGCGCGGCGAGCAACTGGCAGCGCGGTACCTGAGCGAGTCCGGGTTCGAGATCCTCGACCGGAACTGGCGTTGCAACCAGGGCGAACTCGACCTGGTCGCGCGCGAAGGCGACGAACTCGTGTTCGTCGAGGTCAAGACGAGACAAGGCACCGCATACGGGCACCCCTTCGAGGCGATAACGACGCAGAAACTCGCCCGGTTGCACAGGCTCGCGGTGGCATGGTGCGACGCGCATCCCGAACACATCGCCCGGATGCGAATAGACGCGATCGCGGTGATCGCACCGCGCGAAAGCGACGCTCGCATCGAGCACTTGCGGCGGGTGCTCTGATGCCCGTAGCCAGGACGCACTCGATCGCGTTGCTCGGGCTCACCGGGGCAGTCGTGGAGATCGAGGCCGACATCTCCAGCACATTGCCCGGGTTCGTCATCATCGGCCTGCCAGACAGTGCTCTTGCTGAAGCCCAGCATCGGGTTCGCGCGGCCGCCGCGAACTCGGGATGCCAGCTCACGGGCCGCAAACTGACCATCAACCTCTCGCCGGCCGCGCTGCCGAAACACGGTTCTGCGTTCGACCTCGGGATCGCACTCGCGGCGCTCGCCGCCGACGGACAAGTGAACGCGCAATCCGTCGACCGTGTGCTTCACCTGGGCGAACTCGGTCTCGACGGCAGGCTGCGGCCAGTGCCGGGAATCCTGCCCGCAGTCGTCTCGGCCCAGCGCGCCGGCTACGAGACCGTCATGGTGCCGGTCGGCAACGCCCGCGAGGCCGCGCTCGTACCGGACGTGCAGATCGTGCCGATCGCCTCGCTGCTCGAAGCCGCGATCTGGCACGGCGGGGCGTTCGAGGCACGCGAGGTCGAGCCGGTGATCTCCCCAACGGAAACCGGTACGCCGGTCGCGCCGCCGGAGCTTGCCGATGTGGTCGGCAACCAAGAGGCCGTCGAAGCGCTGCAAGTGGCCGCGGCTGGCGGCCACCACGCCTTCCTGCTCGGACCGCCCGGAGCGGGCAAAACCATGCTCGCCTCGCGGTTGCCCGGAATCCTGCCCGACCTCGACACCGACGCCGCCCTGGAGGTGAGCTCCCTCCGGTCGCTCAGCGGGCTGCCGGTCGGCCCGGCACTCGTGACCCGGCCCCCGTGGGAGAGCCCGCACCACACCGCGACCGCGGCCGCACTGGTCGGCGGCGGCAGTGGCATCATCCGGCCCGGCGCTGCCTCACGCGCCTCGCGCGGCGTGCTGTTTCTCGACGAAGCGCCTGAATTCAATTCCGCGGTGCTCGACGCCTTGCGTCAGCCGCTCGAATCCGGCGTGATCACCATCCACCGCTCAAAAGCGGTCGCACAGTTCCCGGGCCGGTTCCAGCTGGTACTCGCCGCGAACCCGTGCCCCTGCGGGCAATACGGGGCGCGCGACGCCGAATGCGTTTGCCCGCCGCAAGCCAGGCGACGATACCTCGGCCGGCTATCCGGACCGCTGCTCGACCGGATCGACATCCAGTTGCGGGTACCTCGCATCACGAGCGCGGGCCTTCGCCTGGCCGGCGAATCGCAGCAGCTCACGACCGCCGAAGCGAGAAGACGTGTGACCGCCGCGCGTGCCGCAGCGGCCGAGCGGCTGCGCAAGTCGCCCTGGCGGCTCAACGCACACGTGCCCGGTGCGTTGTTGCGCGACCGGGAGTTCCGGTTGCCGGCAACCGTCACGACCGCGATCGACCGGGCCCTCGAACGCGGCGGCCTCACCATGCGCGGATACGACCGCGTTCTGCGTCTGGCCTGGACCATCGCAGACCTGGCCGGTGCCGATTCGCCCACGGCCGAGCACATCGGCCGGGCGCTCTACCTCAGAAAGGCGTTGTCGTCGTGAGCTTCTTCGGAATCGCCGAGTCCCAGGCGGCAACGCTAGTCCGGGCGGTCACCGCCGACGAGCACGACCGCGCAGCACTCGAGGAACGGTTCGCGAGGGCGACCTGGACGGGTCTTGCCGAACCGGGCGACCGGGTCGCCGGCGAACTGGTCGCCTCGCTCGGCGCCGCACGTGCCCTCACCGCGCTCGTCGACCAGCACACGCCCGAGCGGATGGTCGAAGCAGTCCGGGCCAACGGGTCCGACCTCGAGATCGGCGAATTGGCCGAGGCGGTGGCCCGATGGCGGCCTCGCCTGAAGTCCGCGCTCGCGCTGTTGTCGCTGCGACAAGCGGCGCGCTTCGGGGCCGCGCTCGTCGTGCCCTCGGACCCGCTGTGGCCTCAGGGTCTCGCCGGTCTCGGTCACCACGCGCCGCTGGCGCTTTGGGTGCGTGGCCGTGCAAGCGCGCTCGCCCACCTCGAGAGGTCGATCTCGCTCGTTGGGGCGCGCGCGGCGACCGGGTATGGCGAGCACGTGACGATGGAGGCTTCGAGCGGGCTCGTCGACCGCGGATTCGCGATCGTCTCCGGAGCTGCCTATGGGATCGACGGCATGGCGCACAGGGCGGCGCTCGCGAGCAAGGGCACGACGATAGCGTTCCTCGCCGGCGGTCTCGACCGGTTCTACCCGAGTGGCCACGAGTCGCTGCTCAACCGCGTGATCGCCTCGGGCGCAGCCGTCTCCGAGGTGCCTTGCGGCACGCCGCCGACCAAATGGCGATTCTTGCAGCGCAACCGGCTCATCGCCGCGAGCACGCTCGCGACCATCGTGCTCGAAGCCGGGTGGCGTTCCGGGTCGCTCAATACCGCCGGACACGCTGCCGCACTCGGCCGGCCGCTCGGCGCAGTGCCAGGGCCGGTGACCTCCGCGGCATCCGCTGGGTGTCACCGGCTGATTCGCGAGTATGGCGCGGAATGCGTCACCGATGCCGACGAGATGGCGCGGCTCGCCGGTCATGCCGAGTCCGGTCCGATCGAGCAACGCGCGGCGCGCGGTGATGAGTCCGCGAATCGGCTTCGGGTGCTAGATGCCATGAGCGTGCGGGCCGCGCGCACCGTTCCCGATATCGCGGCGCGTGCGGGTCTGGCGCTGACCGACGTGCAATCGGTTCTCGGGGCACTCGAATTGGAGCGCCAAGCGAGCGAGAGCGAGCTCGGCTGGGTCAAGACCGCGAAAGGCCGGTAGGCGGGCGTACCGTGGTCAGATGATCCAGCTCGGCCAGTACCCAGCAGCCCAGCACGTCATCGCCCACATGAGCGACACGCACTTGCTTGCCGGCGGCGCCCTGTTGCACGGTGCCGCCACGACAGAGGCGAACCTGCGCGCCGCGCTAGGCCAGCTCGAAGGATCGGGTCAGCCCGTCGAAGCGTTCGTGTTCACGGGCGATCTGGCCGACCTCGGCGAGCCGGATGCCTACGAGCGGCTGCTGGGCATCGTCGAGCCGGTAGCCCGCCGGATGGGCGCGGCACTCGTCTGGGTCATGGGCAACCACGACGAGCGCGAGCCGTATGCGCGCATCCTGCACGGAACATCCGGGCATTCCGGGCCGGGGCCGGATGCGCCACAAGACCGGATTTTCGAATCGGCCGGGCTCCGGATCATCAGTATCGACACGAGCGTGCCCGGCTATCACCACGGCGAACTCACCGACGACCAGCTCGAGTGGCTCGCTGCGGTGCTCGCCGAGCCCGCGCCGCACGGGACCCTGCTCGCGATGCATCATCCGCCGATCCCCGCTGTGATCGAGGCCATGGCGACCTTGGAACTGGCAGAACAGCACCGGCTTGCCGAAGTCATCCGGGGCACCGACGTGCGTGCGATTCTCGCCGGGCACCTGCACTACGCGACGCACAGCACGTTCGCGGGCGTTCCGGTGTCGGTAGCGGCTGCGTCCTGCTACAGCTTGAGCACCACGGCTCGCGACCGCTTGCTCTCCGGCGTGAACGGCGGTCAGGCGTTCAACCTCGTGCACGTCTACGACGACCGGATCGTGCACTCGGTCGCGCCGATCGGCGAGTTCGCCGAGATATCGTCGCTCGCCGCGAGCGCGCTACCCGCGATCGCCGCGATGAGCCCGGCCGAGCGCCGCGAGAAGCTCTCGGCCAAATCCTCGAGGCTCAACCTGGGGGAGGAGCCCGACGAGCCAGGGACTGAACTGCCCGGTTGACCGGCGCCACATGCCGATCCGGGCCGGCTAACGGCCGGTGCGCCGTCATCCAGCGCGGTGAGGCTTGCGGGAGCATTGGAGTGTGCATCTCGACCAAGCCGTCGATGCGTTCCTGGAGCACTTGCGCTTGGAGCGCGGCTTGAGTGCGCACACATTGCGCTCGTACCGTTCGGATCTGCTTCAGCTCGTCGACTTCGCTTCGAAACGAGGCATCGAGAACGCCGACGAACTCGGCCTCGAAGACCTGCGTGAATGGTTGTGGCAGGGTTCCGGTGCGGGACTCTCCCGTGCGACGCTCGCCCGGCGTTCCACCACCGCACGCGGGCTCACCGCTTGGCTGAACCGAACGGGCGAGGTCGGAACGGATTCCGCAGCGCGGCTGAAGGCGCCGAAAGCCGGCCGGCACTTGCCGCGGGTGCTGACTCGCGCGCAAATGGACCGGATGCTGGGCGGACTCGCCCTGCGAGCCGAGACCGGCGATGCGAGCGCCTTGCGCGACCTGGCGGTGGTCGAGCTGCTGTACGCATCCGCACTGCGGGTGAGCGAACTCGTCGGACTCGATCTGCCCGACGTAGATCTTAACCGGCTGACCGTGCGAGTGCTCGGAAAGGGCTCGAAAGAGCGAGTCGTGCCCTTCGGCTTGCCCGCCGCACGCGCTATCGGCCGGTATCTCGACGACGCGCGGCCGCAGCTCGCGATCGGCCCGACGGCTGCGGTGTTCCTCGGCGCTCGAGGGGGCAGGCTGGGCACTCGCGCTGTCTACGGTCTTGTCTCGCGCCTGCTCGCCCAGTCGAGTGGCGGTCCGGCCGGACCGCACACCCTCCGGCACACCGCGGCCACGCATCTGCTGGACGGTGGCGCGGACTTGCGTGCAGTTCAAGAGATGCTCGGCCATGCCAGTCTCGGCACGACGCAGATCTACACCCACGTCTCGACCGAGCGCTTGAAGGAGAGCTACCGGATCGCGCACCCACGCGCATCGGCGCCGGGGGCGGAGTAGCGCGGTCGCGGTGTTTCAGAGGTTCGCGGGAGTGCCGTTCGGCCCAAATGGGAAGACCATCTCGAAGCGCGCGCGGCTGGAAGCACTAGTCGGCAGAGACCACGACGT
>CAYRUW010000079.1:0-7336 GCA_964427465.1 uncultured Diaminobutyricimonas sp. | reverse complement strand
GCAAGCCTTCACCGACGACGCGCTCACCGAGTGCCCGAGCTGTTCCGGCAGGCTGCGCAAAGTGTTCGGCGCGATAGGGGTGACCTTCAACGGCTCCGGCTTCTACCGCACCGACAGCCGGGCCAAGCCGGGCGCGTCGGCAGACGGCGGCTCGAGTTCCTCCACGGCCAAAGACTCCGGCGGGACCAAAGAGACAAGCAAGGGTTCGGGCGGCAAAGACAACACCAAGAGCGCGACCACGCCAGCGGCCGCGACGAGCTGAGCAGGGCGGCCCGGCTCGGCCAAACCAATCGGACGAGAAGGAAGACACGCATGCTCACCGGGTTCAAGCAATTCCTGCTCCGCGGCAATGTGATCGACCTCGCGGTAGCGGTCGTGGTCGGCACCGCATTCACCGCGATCGTGAACTCGCTCGTGTCGAACGTGTTCAACCCCGCGATCGGCGCCCTGTTCAACGCCGAAAGCCTGAGCGAACTGCTCATCGTGACCATCCCCTCCGTCGGCGGAACAGAAGCCCAGATCCGCTTCGGCGCCGTGCTCGCGGCCATCATCCAGTTCATGATCGTCGCGACCGTCGTCTACTTCGCGCTAGTGCTGCCGATAAACCGCCTGCGCAACATCGCATTCAAGAAGAAGGAAGACGGCGAGCCGCCGGTCTCGGCCGACGCAGCGCCGACCGAACTCGAATTGCTTAAAGACATTCGCGATTTGCTCGCGCAACGCCCACAGGATCCGCGCGCGGACCGACCTCAGCCGTAGTGCGGGGGCTTGTCGGTGCGCAAGCGCTCGTCGTTCTCGTTCTCGACATGACGCCCGGGCTCCGGCTCGGGATGGGGGTCGGACCCGGCTGGCGGTTTCGTCCGCACCCGCCGCGACCGCCTCTGAGTGGAGGGGCTGGACGCGGCACCGGGTTTGCCGTCCGCGGCAGGGCCTTGCGGTGCGGCCCGATCGTCGTCAGGCACTTGCCACTACGGCCAGTTCTTCGGTGGTCGCAGCGGGCCGTGCACCCAGTACCTCGCATACCCGCTCCGCCACCGCATCGGGGTTGCTGAACAACTCAAACGAATGCACGCGCAAATAGTGCCAGCCGAGCCTGCGAAGCATCTCCGGCCGCAAGCGAAGTGACTCGCGCAGACTCGCACCCTGCAGCACACGGTCGGTGTCGATCGCGATGCACTTGCCGCCGTGCGATGCGACCAGACCGAGCTTGCCCCGGTGACCGAGGGCGACCCGCAGCCCGCGTGACTGCAGCCTGCGGGCCAAGTCGACGAGCATCGGGTCGCTGTCGTCGGGGAGCGGCGACTCCCCCTGTCGCGCCACGATCTCGCCCAGGATGCCCGCGAGCGCGACGGCGCCGTGCTGCATCCGCGATTCGTCGATGTCGTCGGGCTCGAAGCAACTCAGAATCGTCATCGAACGCCGCGCCCTGGTCATCGCAACCGCGAGCAGACGCTCACCGCCCGGCTCGCCGAGCGTGCCGAAGTTCGACAGCACGCGGCCGTGCGGCGTGCGGCCGAAACCGACCGAGAAGATCACGCGGTCTCGGCTCAACGCCACCGCTTGCTCGACAGGCAGCACAGTGAACGGTTCCGGTCCGTCGTCGACGATGAAACCGGCCACGTCGCTGCGGTTGGCGATCGCCGCGAGCACCGCTTGGTGCACGCGCGCAGCATGCCTGACACTCGCGGTGATAACCATGAGCGATTGCTGTGGGCGCGTCGCTGCATGCTCGAGCACAAGCTCGACCGCGCGTTCGACTTCCGCATCCACGCTTTCGACCGCGCCGCTCGTCTCGTCGGGCATGCCATGACCGTCGCGGATGAACTCAACCGAGATACTGCCGTGACCCAGGAAACTGCCCGCCCAGGGCAGCGATTGGATGCGGCCGCCATAGAAACGGCGGTTCACGAGCTCGGCCAGGTCTTCGCCGCCCGCGCGATAGCTGCGGGTCAGCGCGAGCGTGGGCAGCAGTCCACCGAGCCTGGCCAGAGCCGATTCGCTGTGCAGGTCCTCGCCGTCCGGCGCATGGTCGTCGGCATCCGTTCCGCGCTCCGCCTCCCCCTCCGCCTCGGCCGCGAAGCCGATGCGGAACCGCGCGGGAGTCTGCGTGACCGGATCGCCGAAAGCGACAACCTGCTTGGCCCGCCGGATCGCACCCACGTTCTCTGCGAGAGTCGTCGCACCGGCATCGACCAGGATCACCGTGTCGAACGGCATGGTGTCCGCGATCTGGTCGATCTCATAGGGCGAAACGAGCCACACGGGCGCTATCGTCCGCGACAAGTGCGGCGCGGTGGTCTGCAATTCGTAGGCGGTGAACGACTCGAGCCGTAGTAGGCGCCTGAGCAGGTCCGCCTCCTCGGGCCAGTCGACGATGCCCACCCGCCAGTTCTCGGCGAGCTGCCAGTCGAGCAGCCCCGCGCCCGCGGCCGCTCTGGTCTCGTCGACCATCCGGAAGTCCGCTTCGAGCCGGTCGAGCACGCTCGTGTCCGCCCCGAGCAGTGCGCGATCCGCTTCGAGCAGCGACTCGAGCGCCGAACGCCACCACGCGAGCTCCAGCTCAGCCTCCACCTCGTGCTCGGGCACGTGTCGTGCCGCGAGGTCGGTGATCAGCGGATCCAGTTCGAGGTCGCGAAGCGTGCCCATGAGCTTCGCGCGCTCCTGCAGGTTCGAGAGCACATCGGAGTCGGAAGCGAGTTCGGCGATCATGCGGCCGAGCGCATCCACGGGTTGCACCGCGAGCTGCCGGTCGCCGCCGGCGAGTCCGAGCGGGCCGTCGAGCCGGCCGAGATCCTGGGCGACCTGCTGGAACAGCACTTGCACATCGGCGATGCCGACCGGCACGGCGGGAACCGAACCCGGTTTGGCGAAACGCTGCCACAAGCTGCGCTGCTGCTGAATCCGGCCAAGCGCGTCGTGCAGATCGCCCACGTGCACGCCCGGGCGCACATACTCTTTGGCGAGTTTGCGCAGGCGCCGCCGGTTGCCGCTCGACATGGCCGGGGCATCCTTACGGGGCGCCGTCGCCGCGATCAGTTCGCTGACCGAACGGTCGAATACTGCGGGGAGGAATTTGTCGAGGGTCTCCCGCAAGTCGGTGAGCAAACGCAAGTACATGCCGAGCTGTGCGAGCGACTCGAACGGCTGCAACGGAGTCGTGTCGATGAGGCCACGCGCTCGCGACAGCAATCGCGGCAAGGTGTCTTCGTGGAGTCGGCGGGCGAGACTGTGCGCGCGGTCGGCATCCTCGCCGCTCACGAAGCTCGCTCCGTACCACGGCGAATCGCCCGGCCCGTACTTGAACTCGCCGAGCCTGGCCGCGGCAACCATGGTCTCGGCCGCGCGGCGCCGGTCGCTCACGAGCGCCTCGACGGCGGAACGGCTCAACCGGGCGGTCGTCGACGGCGGTGTCGGCAGCAAGGCCAGGCGGCTGAGCTCCGTGACGCAATCGAGCACGCTCACCCCGAGCGCCGGGTCGGGCTTCGAGAGCGCGGCGCGATATCTGAGCAAGACCGTGCGCAAACGCACGAGCGCGTCGTTGACCTCGGCGAGCCGTGGCTGTTTGGCCTTCTCGGCGCGGCTGATCGAGCGCAGCACGTCGCGACGCAAGGTGCGCGGGGTCACCGCGAGGCCGGGGAGCCCGGCATCCGTGAGCCGCCGGCCGATGTCGCGCAACGAGGCGCCGCGCGCACCGCACACGAGCACGCGCTTGTTCTGCCCGACCAGTGTGCCGATCGCGTTCACGATCGTCTGGGTGCCGCCGGTTCCGGGCAGCGTCTTCACGACAACCGAATTGCCGGCAGCGATTTGCGCGATCACATGCTCTTGCTCGGAGTCCGCGTCGAGCAGCAGGGTGTCGGTCGTCGGCTCCCTCGTGTCCGGGTGGGCCGGCTCGACGGGGCTGAACGACTTCTCGACCGCCCAGCGCGCCGAAGAGTTCCCGGCGAGCGCGTTGAGCACCGGGTGGTTGAGGTCGGCGGCGTCCGCACGCAGCGCCGGTGCCACTTCTGCGAACGACGACACGACCAAGCGCGGCTGAATGCGAAGGTCCTGCAAGTGGCTGGTCAATCCGCGCAACCGGTCGATCACCGGATTCGGCTTGAACGTGCCGTTGTCGTCGGTGAGCGCGACGAACGCCTCGGCATCCAGTTCGATGCCGAACTGCTTCGCGAGCGCACGCGCGAGCGCCGGGTTCAGGAACGCCTCGCGGCGCAGCTTGAGTTCGAAGTCCCGGCCGTGCCGGCGCATAGCGAGCGCGCGCAACAGAATCGGTGCCCGGTACTCTCGCTCGTTCGTCCACTCGATGATGCCGATGCCGAGGTGGATTGCGTCGATCCCGCGCGAAGCGGCGAGCTCCACGCCTTTGGCCGCTATCTCGTCGGCGGCCAGGCGCGCCGTGCGCAGCGCGATCTCGTCCCGGATCAGGCTCGAGAGCATCGTGGGCTTGCCCGTGATGAACCGAGCGAGGCCACCGGGGTGCGTGGTCGAGAGCTCGATACGACTCGTCGGGGTGTCCACGAAATGCAGCAAAGGGGATTCGCCACCGACGTTGCCGAGTTCTTCGCGCCACGCCTGCCAGGCCGGCTCTGCGACATTGGCGGTCTGCAGTCGAGGATCGCCCACGCTCAGCGCGTGGGGTACGGTGGCCAGCGGCTGCACCGGCAGCATCATGTCGTCGGCAGGCATCGCCGCCGTGTCGTCATGAGCCCGGTCTGCACGCCACACGGTGCCACTTTAAGGCCGGGTACGGGCGAATCGGCGCAGCCCGGCCGGGGTTTACGCAATCCGCGGCCCCGCGGGCTAGCCGCGAATTCCAGCGCTCAGTCGCCCGCGGCGTGCGCTTCGAGAAACTCGTAGAGTTCCCTGTCGTCCACTCCCGGGAAGGTTCCGCTGGGCAGCGGCGAGAGGATGTGCGCGTACAGCTTCGCGCTCGACCACGCCTTGCCCGACCAGCGCTCCGACAGATCGGTCGCCGGCTGACGGCAGCAGGTCACGTCGGGGCACGTCGACTTGGTGCGATTTGTCGTCTCCCGCCCCCGGAACCACTTCGACTCCGCGAAGGGGACCCCGATCGTGATCGAGAACTCGTCGGTCGACGACGTGCCGATCTGGGTGGACTCGAAGAACGTGCCCTCGGGGGTGTCTGTGTACTGGTAGTACTCGGTCGTGCGGTTGATCCGCTCGAACGCCGCACGTGCACTCCAATACCGGCACACGAACTGCCCCTCCATCGAACCGCTCACATCCACCGGCAACCGCAATCCGTCGTTCTCGTAGCCCTTGTACACCGCACCGTCGTCGCCGACGCGCAAGAAGTGCAAGGTGATGTCGAGGTGACTCGTCGCGAGGTTGGTGAGCCGGAGGCCGGCGCTCTCGTGGGTGACGCCGAACGCGTCTCGGAAGTCCTCGACGGCGATGTTGCGGTCCGCCTTGGCTTGTTTGAGAAAGTTCACCGACTGCGTTCTCGGCATCAGGCATGCAGCCGCGAAGTAATTGATCTCCAAGCGCTGTCGCAAGAACTCGGCATAGGTCGAAGGCACCTCGTGCCCTAGCAACCGGTGCGCCATTGCCTGCAGCGCGAGGGAGCGCAATCCGTGCCCGCCCGGGATCGAGGCCGGCGGCAAGTAGATGCGCCCGTTGGCCAGATCGGTCACGCTGCGGGCCGAATGCGGCAGATCGTTGACGTGCACGATCTTGAACCCGAGCAGTTCGGCCATGCGACTGACCGAGCGGTGGGTGAGCGCACCAGTGCTGTGCCCCACCTTGTGCAGCATTTCTTCGGCGAGGTCCTCGATATCCGGCAGGTAGTTGTCGATGGTGCGCATGTGCAAGCGCAGATCGGTGTTTGCCCGCCGTGCCTCTTCCGGTGTGGCGATCGCCTCCCGCGAGCGTCGCTGCAGTTCGCGGTGCAGTCCCACGAGTGCCTCGAGCACTTCGTCGCTCATCGAGCGGCCTGGTTTGACCATGGGCAGGCCAAGTGAGGCGTAAAGCGGTCCGTGCTGCGCGCGGTCCAGCTCGATCTCGAGCGCCGCGCGCGGACTCGGCGGGGTCTCGTTCAAGAGCTCGGCCACCGGAACCCCGACCGCGCCGGCGATCGCCGTGAGCAGCCCGACCCGCGGTTCTCGCCTTCCGTTCTCCATGAGCGAGAGCTGACTGGCCGCGATGCCCACTTCGGCCCCGACTTGGTCGAGGGTGAGGCCGGCGAGGTTCCGGAAGTGGCGGATGCGCTGCCCGAGCGTTACCAGATCGTTCATTGGATTCACAATAGCGAAAGATTGGCGGTTCTTTTCGCTGTGAACCACCTCAAAGTACTCGCATACTCACGCAGACTGAATGAATCCCCCGACCTGCTGGAGGTTTTTCATGACCCTGATGAGTGATCGGCCGACCACGGCCGACGACGCGCCGCTAGATGTCGACCTCAAAGCGGCCCCGGCTCAAGCCGGCTGGGCCGACCCCCGAGTGCTCGGCTGGGTCGAAGAGATCGCGGAGCTCACGCAGCCCGACGCGATCATGTGGTGCGACGGTTCCATGCGAGAACGCGACGCGCTGCTGCGCGAGATGGTCGCCAGCGGCACGATCACCCAATTGAACCCCGACTACCGTCCGTACAGTTTCCTGGCACGCAGCAACCCAGACGATGTCGCCCGGGTCGAGGACCGCACGTTCATCTGCTCGGAGAAGCAAGAAGACGCCGGGCCGACCAACAACTGGGTCGAGCCGAACCAGATGCGCAAGACCCTCGGCGAGCTGTTCGCGGGCAGCATGCGCGGTCGCACGATGTACGTCATCCCATTCTCGATGGGCCCCATCGGCTCCCCGCTGTCGAAACTCGGCGTGCAAGTAACCGACTCCCCCTACGTCGTCGTGAGCATGGGCATCATGACCCGAATGGGCGACGACGCGTTGCGGGCGATCCGGCCCGACACCGAATGGGTGCCCGCCGTGCACAGCGTGGGTCACCCGCTCGAACCCGGCGAACAGGACGTCGCCTGGCCCTGCAACGACACGAAATACATCACGCACTTCCCCGAGACCCGGGAGATCTGGTCGTACGGCTCCTCGTACGGCGGTAACGCGCTGCTCGCAAAGAAAGCATTCGCACTACGCATCGCATCCGTGATCGCCCGCGACGAAGGCTGGCTCGCAGAGCACATGCTGATCCTCAAGATCACCTCGCCGCGCGGTCGCGTGTTCCACATAGCGGCGGCCTTCCCGAGCGCGTGCGGCAAGACCAACCTCGCAATGCTGCGGCCCACGATTCCCGGGTGGAAGGTCGAGACGATCGGCGACGACATCGCCTGGCTCAAGCAGGACGCCGACGGAAGGCTCCGCG
>CAYRUW010000078.1:0-7340 GCA_964427465.1 uncultured Diaminobutyricimonas sp. | reverse complement strand
GGCCTTCCGCGCATGATCGAGATTTCCACCGCCAACATCCTCGTCGCGCTGGCGATCTTCACGATCCTGCTCGTGGGCGTGACCGTGCGCGACAGGAAGGGCGCCGAGGTTGCGGGCGAGGGCCGTTTGCTAGACGGGGTCAGGTACGTGCGCGGGCGCCATGAACTCGTGGTGCTCTTGATCGTCGCGACGATCGTCGGCATGGCCAGCGATCCGGTGGTAACTCTCGGGCCGTCGTTCGCCGCATTGTATGGCCAGCCCGAGGATTACACGGGCTGGTTCGTGACCGCGTTCGGCGCGGGCGCCATGCTGGCTGCTCCGTTCATCGGGGCGGTCAGGATCCGCCTGGGGCGCGTTCGCACCGCGGCCGTCGCGTTCCTGGTGATCGTGTGCGGGTTCATGATCGTCGCGCTCGTGCCGGACCCGATCGTGGCACTCGCCGGTGCTGCGCTCAGCGGCTTCGGCTATTTGATCGGCAGCACAGACATAATGACGGCGATGCAAGAGCTGTTGCACGACAGCGTTCGTGGTCGTGTGATGGCGATCTGGACGATGGGTTTTCTGGGCTCCCGGCCGATCGCTGCGCTCTTGGACGGGACGATCGCCGATGCCTCCTCCCCGCGTGCCGCAATAGCCGTCATGGCCGCGATCATGCTGGTGACCGGGATTGCCTTGATTCTGTGGCTGCGGGCCGGCGGCGCCCGCGCACTGGCCACGTCGAGGAATTTTTGATTTCACTTTACACTTTGCATCGCAACAGAAATTGTGCAAATGTGTCCCCATTCACATTCCTACGACGGAGTAAGGAGCACTCCATGGAAGCAGTGCGTAGCACTACAGGAAAGACCGTGCTCGCGATCGGCGCTGCATTCGCCACTCTCGCGGCGATGACCGGTTGTACCACCGACACGCAGGGTCCCGGCACCGGCAACTCCGGTGACAGCGAGATCTGCACGAGCTATCCGGCGGGCGACATCGAATTCGTCGTCCCCTACTCTGCAGGTGGCGGATTCGACACCTGGGCGCGGCTTATCGCCCCGGTGATGGAGGGCAAGCTGCCGGGCGACGTGTCCATGCCTGTCGTGAACCGCGAGGGTGCCGGCGGAATCACCGGTGTCAGCGAGGTCTACGGCGGACAGCCCGATGGCGAGCAGATCGTGATCACTGAACCCGGAATCCTCGGCACCACTCAGGTCTCCGGCCAGGTCGACATCGACTTCAGCCAGATGCAGGCGATCGGCCGCGTCACCGTCGGTCCCGAGGTCATCGTCGTCAACGCGAACTCGGAGTGGGACAGCATCGAAGACGTGCAGGCCGTGGCCAAGGACCGTGAGCTGCTCATGGGCACCGGCGGCCTCGCCGCAGTGAACATCATCTCGTTCGACGCTCTGGGCATTCCGTTCAACAACGTCGTGCACGAGGGCAGCAGCGAGGCGCTGCTGAGCGTGATCCGCGGCGACACCGAGATCGCAGTGTTCCCGCTGGGCAGCGTGGCCGAGGGCATCCGTGCCGGCGACCTCAAGCCGCTCGTGATCGTGGGCACCGCGCCAGGCGCCGAGAACCCGGACGCCGAAGTCGTCGATGGCGTTCCGACGCTCGACGAGGCGACCGGCGAAGAGGGCCTGGGCAGCGCGATCGAGCAGCACCGGATCATCGTGGCCGCCCCTGGCACCCCGAGCTGCGTCATCGACACGCTCTCGGACGCCATGGAAGCGACCTACGATGACGCTCAGTTCCTGAGCCAGGTCGAGGGCGCCGGCTACGTGCCCGCGTTCCTCGGTGCCGAGGAGACTCAGGAGATCCTCGAGAACACGATCGAGACGCTCGTCGAGTACCGTGACCTGCTGACCGAGGCCCTCGAGGGCTGATAGCCGAACTGACGTCAGTCAGCAAAGCGAAAGCAAAGGTTAGACAAGCATGATCGATGGTTTGGTCGCGGCATTCTGGGACCTGATGACCTGGCCCAGTCCGCTCTATCTACTGCTCGGAGCGGTCATCGGGCTGTTCGTCGGGATCCTGCCCGGGCTTGGCGGCGGCGGTTCGATGGCGTTGTTGATTCCATTCACCTTCGCCATGGAACCCTCGCACGGAATCGCCTTCCTGATGGCAGTGGGTGCGAGTTCGGGGATCGGCGGTCAAGTGACCTCCATCCTGATGAGCATCCCCGGCGACCCGCCGAATGCCGTGACCACCATCGACGGCTATGCAATGACCAAGAAGGGACGAGCCAAGGAGGCGCTTTCGGCAGCCACCTTCGGCTCGCTCTTCGGGGCGCTTATCGGCATGGTCCTCATGCTCGCCGTGCTCCCGTTCGCTCGCGAACTGGTCATGGCCTTCTCATACCCCGAGTTCTTCATGGTCGCCCTGCTGGGTTTGATCATGATCTCGAAGCTCACCGGCGACAGCGTGCACAAGGGCCTGATCGCCGCTGGTTTCGGACTCATGGTCGCGTTCATCGGGCTCGACCCGATCGTCGGCAACCAGCGCTTCACCTTCGGCACGTTCTACTTCTGGGACGGCGTCGACATCGTGCCGCCGCTTATTGGCTTGTTCGCCGGTGCCGAGCTGCTCGCGCTCTACAGCGCTCGCGGCAGCAAGAGCATGGCCGAGCACTTGGCCGACGAATCGACCATCTTCGGGGGCTTGCGGGCAACACTGCGCAATTGGTCGCTCGTCATCAAGAGTTCGCTCATCGGTTTCGGTGCGGGGCTGTTGCCCGGTATCAGTGGCACTCTCGCCTCGTTCCTCGCGTATGGTCAGGCCGCGCGAAGTTCTAAGAACAAGGCCGAATTCGGCAAGGGCGCGATCGAGGGCGTCATCGCGCCCGAGACTGCGAACGACGCCGACAAGGGCGGGGGCCTCATCCCGACGCTCGCGTTCGGCATCCCCGGCGGCGTCATCATGGCGGTGCTGCTGTCCGGCCTGATCCTGCACGGCGTGCCGGCGGGCCCCAACCTCCTGCGCGGCGACCTGCACATCGTGTACGTCATCGTGATCGCCGCATTCCTGCCGCGCCTGATCGCAGGTGCGATCGTGCTGCTGCTCGGCAGCAAGTCGGCATGGCTCACCAAGGCGCGTGGTGACGTGCTCGCGCCTTCGATCGTCGTGATCACGCTGCTCGCGGTCTACGCCTTGCGCAACGAGCCGTGGGATGTGCTGCTCACCCTGTTCTTCGCGTACGTGGGCTACGCGATGAGCAAATACGGCTTCTCACGCGTCACCTTCATCCTCGGGCTCGTGCTCGGCGGATTGTTCGAGAAGACGTTCCACCAGACGATGGGCACCTTCGGACCAAGCGGATTCGTGAGCCGCCCGATCTCCGCCTCGATCCTCGCCCTCGGCGTTTTGATCCTGGTTGCCCCGCCCATCGTGAAATTCGTCAAGTCACGGCGACGGAACGCAGTTGCCGAAGAGAAGAAGGTCCCGGTGGACAACTGATGACCGCTAACACCACTTCCCAGACGACCACCGGACGTCCCGGTATCGACATCGGGCGGATCGTATTCGACGTGCTGCTCGTGGCGATCGTGGGCACTTTCGTCGTTATGGCGATCGGACTGCGGCCTGCCGCCCAGCTCGTGCCCTTGATCATCGGCGTGCCGACCTTGGCCGGACTGCTCATCCGTCTCGTCCTCGACCTCGGTCGCTGGGGCAAGGAGTACCGCAGGTCGGCCGCGGACGAGCACTTCGAGCTCGAAGCGCACGAGATGGGAGAGGCTTCGCTCAAGGATCTGGCTCGCGCCGCGAAAGCCGAGTCCGACGAAGAGGACGAACTGGAGTTCGGTCCCGAACAGGCCAAGCGTCAGCGCTTCTTCATCCTCTGGTCTGTGGCCTATGTCGTGCTCGCGGGACTTGCGACAGCGTTCCTGCCGGGCATCCTCGGGCTGCGTACCTGGTATCTGCCGCTCGCGCTTGTGGCACTGATCCTGGTCTTCCGGGTCATCGGGCTCGGCTGGCTGAAGAACCTGCTCACGAGCGCGATCCTCGTGGGCTGCCTTTACGGGCTGCTCGTCGTCATGCTCGGCGTACGACTTTAAGTGGAGGAGATGCAAATGGCTCGCGACGGGTTGCGCGGCTGGTTGGATGACGTGCGTGCGCTCGGCGAAGTGCGCGATATCCCCGGTGCGAACTGGCAAGAAGAGATCGGCCGGATCACCGAGATGTTCCACCACACCGACGAGGCGCCGGTGGGCCTGTTCGACGAGGTGCCCGGCTATCCGAAGGGCTACCGGATTGCGGTCAACGCCCTTGCGACGCGTCGTCGCCTTGCCTACACACTCGGGCTGGATCTGGAGATCTCGCGTCGCGAACTCATGGATCGGTTCCTCGAGCTGACCGAGACCGGAAAGGCGCTCGAGCCCGTCGTCGTGGACCCGGCGAAAGCACCTGTGTTCGAGAACTCGCAGCGCGGCGACGCCGTCGATGTACTCAAGTTCCCGACGCCGCTGTGGCATCCCAAGGACGGCGGCCGCTACATCGGCACAGGCGTCGGTGTGCTCATCAAGGACCCGGATTCCGACTGGGTCAACATGGGCACCTACCGCATCCAGGTGCACGACGACAAGCGCGTGGGCGTGTACATCTCGCCCGGCAAGCACGGCAAGCAGTTTCTGGACACCTACTTCGCCCGCAACGAGCCGTGCCCGGTGGCGATCGTGTGCGGGTTCGACCCGCTGCTGTTCGTCGCCTCGACCGTCGAGGTTCCGTTCGGCGTCTCCGAGTATGCGTGGGCCGGCGGCATCCGGGATGAGGCGTATGAGGTCGTCGAAGGTCCGGTCACGGGTCTGCCGATCCCGGCGTCCGCGGAGATCGTGCTCGAGGGCTTCCTGCACAAGGGCGAGACCGAGCTCGAGGGTCCGTTCGGGGAGTGGCACGGCTACTACGCCTCGGGCGCCCGAGAGGAGCCCGTGATGACCGTCGAGGCAGTGCACCACCGCGACGACCCGATCATGCTCGGCAGCCCGCCGAACAAGCCGCCGTGGGAGCCGATGCGTTACCGCGAGTACCTTCGCTCGGCGCTCATGCTGCGAAACCTACGCGACGCGGGCATCCCCGGCGTGGTCGACGTGCAATGCTTCGCGGTCGGCGGCAACCGCCTGTTCAACGCGATCTCGATCGAGCAGAAATACGCGGGCCACGCGACTCAAGTGCTGCACGTGGCATCCCAAGGCCATGCCGGCGCCTATCTCGGCCGGATCACGGTAGTTACCGACGAGGACATCGACGTGTCCGACATCAACGACGTGATCTGGGCCGTCGTGACCCGTGCGGATCCCGCGCGCGATATGGACATCATCCGTCGTGCGTGGTCGGGTCCGCTCGACACTGCGATCCATCCCGACGAGAAGGGCCTGAACTCGAGGCTGCTGATCGACGCGACCAGGCCCTGGGAGTGGCGGGATCGCTTCCCGGAGACGATCGGGCCCGACCCGGAGGTCAAGCGCGAGACCAGGGCAAAGTGGGGGCATTTGCTCGGCTGACGCGAGCGTGCCGGCAAAGCACTCGAGACGCTGGGCCGGCACGCCTTCGTCGGCCCGCCATGCATTGGCGGGCAAGCCGGCGAAGGCGCGATGTCCGAAGTCGCCGTGGGCTTGCTCAGGCGTCGCTGTCCGCGCCGAGAACGTAGATGCCCCAGCGGTTCATCGATCGCATCATCTTGTCGTAACGCTCGATGGTGTCCGGCAGGATCGCGGTCGTGCCGTTGAGCAGGCAGTTTATGACCGCGATCGGTCCCACGAGCGAGTTCTGTGCACCCATGCCGGAGACTCGCGTCGGCAGCACGACGTCGACGCGTTGACCTACGGGAGAGATCGGCGTGTCGGTGATACCGACCAATTGCATGCCCCGCTCCTTGGCCAATTCCAGAATCTGCACGGTGTCAGCGCTGTAGGGAGCGAATCCGATTGCTAGCAGCGCATCATTCGAGTCAGAGTTGAACAGCGCGGGTATGTGCCGCCCGCCGAGATTCTCGATCAGATAGGCCTGCCCGCGCACCCGTTCAAGGGTGAGCGCCGTGTATGCCGCGAGCGATCCCGAGGCGTAGCCGCCGACGACGAACACATTCCGTGCATTGGCGAGAATCGTCGTCGCGCGAGAGAGCAGTCCGGAGTTGAGCGCGGCGATGGTCTGCCGCAGGTTCTCCATGTCGTGCAGCAGGGAAGCCGATTGCGGGGACTTGTCGAGGTGCTGCACGAGCGCGTCTTGGTTCTCCCCTTGACCGTGACCGTTGCCGCGGATCTGCGACCGGATGATCTGGCGGACGCGGTCTTGCAGGTCGGGGTAGCCGTTCAGGCCGATCTTGTACGCGAAGCGCACGACCGTGGAGGGCGCGACCGAGAGTCGTTCCGCGAGTTTGTCAACGGTGGCGAAGGCGACGAACTCCGGGTCCTCGACTATCGCTTCGGCGATGAGCTTCTGCGAGTGCGTGAGCTCGTCGTACTGCCGCCGAACCGCGTTCAGTACGTCTTGGCCTTCTTCCATCCGGCGTTTACCCCTTTGTCGCGGCCGGAAACACGACGTCTCTCGTCGGTTCCGACGTTTCCTGCCGACTCTGCCGTAAGGACTCCAGTCTGCGCAAGCATTTCGCAAATTCTATTGCAGATTGACTGGCCGAATTGTTGTGCCAAAGATGCTTCACTGCTACAACTGAAGTTGCATCGGAGCGGATGCGAGAAACGGGAGATTCATTGTCGAAACTTCAACTGTCGTTCGGAAGCGGACTCAACGAGCACACCCGCGCGCTCATCGACGGATCGGTTCAGCCAGAGGGCATCGAACTCGTTCCGACCGTCGCGCACCCGTCGGAACTCTTCCTGCGGCAGTTGCGTCACCAGGAATTCGACGTCAGCGAGATGTCGCTCTCGTCGTTGTTCGTCGCCAGACGGCAAGGCATCGACCTGGTCGCGATCCCCGTTTTCCCCTCGCGACGGTTCTTTCACAATGAACTCGACATCAACCTCGACTCGGGCGTTGAGCACCCGAGCCAGCTCGCCGGCAAGCGAATCGGAGTTGGCGAGTACCAGCAGACCGCGGCGCTTTGGCTGCGCGCAGTGCTCGAGCACGACTTCGGCGTGTCCCAGTACGACGTCGACTGGTACATGGAGCGCGGCATCGAGCAGAGCCACGGCGGCGCCACCGGCTTCGAGCCGCCCGAAGGCATCTCATTCCAGCGCATCCCGCCGCATAAGAGCCTCGCGTCGATGCTGCTGGCCGGCGAACTCGACGCCGCATTCGTGCGCCCGAACATGCGCACCGCGAAGACCAACCTGATCGAGAGATCCCAGCGCATTCCGGTCGCCGGCGACTGGAGCAGGATCGCGCCCGCCTTCGGCGACGGCGTC
>CAYRUW010000077.1:0-7350 GCA_964427465.1 uncultured Diaminobutyricimonas sp. | reverse complement strand
ACCCGAACAAGGAGTGACATGTCAACCACCGCCCCTGCCACCGTGCAGCACAAGCCGATCGCGCTGCTCACCTGGCACAAGCCGTTGCTGTGGCTGGCCTTCCTGATGGCTGCCCTGGCGATCGTCGCGAGCGTCGGCATCTTCGCCGACGACCGCGTGCTCACCGGCCTGCCGATCTGGGCCAAGCCGCTCAAGTTCGCACTGTCGATCCTGATCTACTCGCTCACGCTCTCGTGGTTGCTCGGCGTCATGCCTCGCTGGCGCAAGCTTTTCTGGTGGATCGGCACGGTATCCGCGGCCTTCCTGTTCGTCGAGATGGTCATCATCGCCGGCGCCGTGGTCGCAGGCACGACGAGCCACTTCAACGTCTCCAGCCCGTTCGCCGCGACCGTCTGGGGCGTCATGGCCGCCTCAATCGCGATCGTCTGGTTCGCGACCCTGCTCATCGCGATTCTCATGTTCTGGATCGACCTCGGCGACCCCGCACGCAACCTCGCCGTGCGGGCGGCCGTCGTGCTCGCGCTCATCGGCATGGGCCTGGCCTATCTGATGGTGCTGCCCACGGAACAACAGCTGGCCGACTACGAGGGGATCGTCGGCGCGCACACCGTCGGCGTGCCCGACGGCGGACCGGGCCTGCCGATCCTCGGCTGGAGCACGGTCGCAGGCGATCTCCGCATCCCGCATTTCGTGGGCATGCACGGGCTGCAGGCGATCCCGCTGGCCGCGCTCGCGCTTGAGTTCGCCGCGCGGCGGATCGAGGTACTGCGGCACGCGCCCACGCGGGCCGCTCTGCTCTGGGTGATCGTCGCGCTGTTCACCGGCGTGCTCACCGTGCTCACGGTGCAAGCGCTCATGGGCCAGTCGGTCGTGCGACCCGACGCGACGATCCTCGCCGTCTCGATCTCCATCTTCGCGGCGGCCGCGCTCGCGGCGACGCTCATCGTCGTCGCCGGTCGGCGCAAAGCGCGCCGCGAGCTCGAGACGGAGCCGGTGTCCGGTTAGCCACACGCTCTGCCCGGCCCGGTCGACCCGGGCCGGGCGTGGCCCGGTCCGGGTCGGGGCGAGAGCGGCCTCGGGCACCTGGTCGCCGGGCTGAACCCCCGCCCATCCGGCTGACGTACCATGGCCCGCGTAGGTCCCTGCCACTCCGGGAGTTGTCGTGATGGTGCAAGTGCGTGTGGTCGGCGTCGCGGTCGATTCCCGTTCGCAACCGCTGATCCTGCTCAAACCGCTGGGCGAAGAACCTGGCACCGGAAGCATGCTGCCGATCTGGATCGGCGCGCAAGAGGCGACCTCAGCCTTCATCGCCCTCGAGGGCGAAACCCCGCCCCGGCCGCTCACGCACGACTTACTCAAGAGCGTGATCGATGCGCTCGCGGCGAAAGTGGAGCGGGTCGAGGTGACTCGCATCGAAGGCGGCACCTTCTACGCCGAGATCACGCTCGCCACGAATGCAGGCGCGCAACTGCTGGACTGCCGGCCCTCGGATGCGATCGCGCTAGCGATCCGCACCGATGCGCCCATCTGGGTCGCCGACGAAGTACTCGAAGACGCCGGCATCGCAGATACGGCAGTGGCCGTCGTGGACGAAGAGTCCAAGGTCGCCGAGTTCAAGCGGTTCCTCGACGAAGTCGACCCCGACCAGTTCAGGCAGTGAAACCAGCGAGTTCGCTCTCGCGCCCCAGCAGCCGCACGTGCATCGCGGTCTGCGCGAGCGCGTTGGCTAGGTTCCCGCCGCGCAGGCTCTCGAATCCGCCGGTCCAAGCGATACGGCCGGCGAGTTCCCACAGCGTGGTTCCGCTCTGCCCGTCGAGCGCGGCCGCGACCTCGTCGCGCCGTGCCAGCAAGTGCGCGCGGGCCGAATCGCAACGCGCGGCAAGTCCACGGAACCGGTAGCCGTGACCCGGTAGTGCCTCGTCGCTATCGAAGCCTGCAATCGCGTCGAGCGATGAGAGGTAGTCGGCCAGCGGATTCGACTCGCTCGCACCCCCGAGTCCGACGCCGGAGTTGAGCATCGGCAGCACATGGTCGCCGGTGAACACGAGCCCGGCCGCCGGATCGCGAAAGCACACGTGGCCGTAGGTGTGTCCGGGGGTCCAGATCGCCTCGAGTGCCCGGCCCGGTACGCGCACGACGTCGCCGTGCTCGATCAGCATGTCGGCATCGATCGGCTTAAGCGCGCGCCGCTGCCGCTCGATCGCCAGCAACTCCGGCCGGCGATGCCCGGGAACCCCCCAGCGATCGAACCCGTCCTCCCCCACCGAGGCGCGGCCCTCGCGGATCGCGAGTTGCTCGAGGCGGTGCAGCACGATTCGCGCACCGGATGCGGCGCGAATCCGCGGCGCGAGACCGAGATGGTCGGCGTGCAAGTGCGTGACCAGCACGAATTCGATCGAGTCGGCGCCGAGCCCGGGGCCTTGCCTCAACGCGTCCACGAGCCGGCCCCAATTCGCATCGGTGTCCACTCCGGGATCCACCACGGCTATGCCGGATTCGTCGCCGATGAGATAACAGAGGGTCCAGAACGAATCGGTGACCGGCATGGCAACACACCACACCCCTGGCGACACGCTTTCCAGCTCGGGCACCCTGCCCGCCTGCCACGCCTGGAACTGGCTCTCGCTCGTCGGCGCGAAGCCTTGTGAAATCAAAGGACTCCCATCCCGCCGACGGAACTTCGGCCGCAAGCCAGCACTCGCGCCCAGTTCCCGATGCTATGGCATTGCAGTGCGCAACCTGCGCCCGCCTCGTGCTCGACTACCCTTACGGCGTGATCGTGAGCGTTCGAGTTAAACCCGGCAGCAGCCGAGGTCCGCTCGTGCAGACCACGGACGACGGACTCGTCGTGTTCCTCCGGGAGCGCGCCGTGGAAGGCAAGGCGAACGCTGCACTCATCGCCACGCTCGCTGCACACTACGGCGTTGCGAAGAGCCGGGTGAGCATCGTCGGCGGGCATTCCGCTCGCATCAAGCGAGTGCGCATCGAGCGATAGCGCTGGCCTGGGGCCGCGAGCGATCGCGGCGGGCGGGACCGCGAGCGCTACCGCGTGGACTGCGCGTCGCCAGGGAGTGCGCAGGGAGTCTGCGGTGCCCCATATCGGCCCGAAAGCGTCCGCTCTAGCGTGACTGCCATGAAGGCATTGCAATATAGAGAAATAGGATCGGCGCCCGAAGTCGTCGACGTGCCCGAACCGGAACCGGGGCCGGGTCAGGTACTGCTCAAGGTCACTGCGGCGGGTGCGTGTCACTCCGATTCGTATGTGATGGGCTTGCCGGAAGACCAGTACACCTTCGGCCTCCCCTTGACCCTGGGTCACGAGGGCGCGGGGATCGTGCACGCGCTCGGCGACGGTGCGCACGGCGTCGAAGTCGGCGACCCCGTGGCGGTCTACGGACCGTGGGGCTGCGGACGCTGCCGCAATTGTGCGCAAGGCAAAGAGAACTACTGCACGAACGCCCAAGCCGAGGGCATCGCTCCCCCTGGACTGGGTGCACCCGGCGCCATGGCCGAGTACCTGCTGGTCGACAGCGTGCGTCATCTCGTGCCGCTCGGCGACCTCGACCCGGTCAAGAACGTCTCGCTCACGGATGCCGGACTCACCCCCTATCACGCGATCAAGCAATCGATCCCCCATCTGGGCGCAGGGTCGACCGCGGTCGTCATCGGTGCCGGCGGACTCGGGCACGTCGGCATCCAGATCCTGCGTGCGATCACGGGCGCGCAAGTGATCGTTCTCGACATCAACGACGAGAAACTCGAACTGGCTCGCCATGTGGGCGCTCACCACACCTTCAAGAGCGACGATGCGGCGATCGACGCGATCAAAGATCTCACCTACGGTCACGGCGCCGACGCGGTCTTCGACTTCGCGGGAGTGCAAGCGACCGTCGACCTCGCCGGTCGCGCCGTGGGCATGGAAGGACACGTGACGATCGTCGGCATCGGCGGCGGCACCCTGCCGGTCGGATTCGGGGCGATCGCCTACGACGCGGCCGTGCGTGCACCATATTGGGGCAGTCGCGCCGAACTCATCGAAGTGCTCGAACTCGCCAAGCGAGGGCAGATCAGTGTGGAAACCGAGACCTACAGTCTCGACGAGGCGCCGAAAGCCTACGAGCGGTTGCACGAAGGCCAGGTCCGGGGCCGGGCGGTGATCGTGCCTAACGCGTGACGCCTCCGGCACCGTCCACTCAGTTCACTACCAGCGGGCGCTCACATAGTCTCGACTGAGAATCGAAGCTGCCCGAGCGAGCGGAGAGACGCATGCCACTGAGCCTGGCCGTCGACATCCTGCTCGTTCTCGTGCTGATCGCCTACGCGGCATACGGTTACCGCAGTGGACTGATCCGCAGTCTGGGAGGCATCGCGGGCATCGTCGCGGGCGGCTTCGTCGCGTTCCTGGCCGTGCCGCTCGTGAGCGGTGCGATCCCCTCCCCGCAATGGCGTGGTCCCGCGACGCTCGCAATCGCGATCGTCCTGCTGATCGGCGGGCATGCCGTTGGAGCCGGGATCGGCCATGCGATAGCCCGCACCTTCAAGGCCAAGCCCCTGCGCGTGATCGACCGGGTGCTCGGGGCCGCCGTCTCCTTTCTCGTCTGTGCTCTAGTCGTCTCACTCGTCGCAGGCAGCGTGACCGCGCTCGGCATCCCGGCGATCTCCGCCGCCGTCGCCTCCTCGAACATCGTTCGGACCATAGACTCGATCACGCCCAACCCGGTCAAGGCCGTGCTCGCGCAAGTGCGGTCGTTCGCGGTTCAAGAGGGCCTGCCGCTGATCGGCGATGCGTTCGCGCCACCGCAAGCACCCGAGATACCCGAGATCGCGACCGGTACGCCCGAGTTGCGCAAGGCGGCTCAATCCGTCGTGCGCATCACGGGAACCGCATTCGCATGCGGCCAGAGTCAGACCGGCAGCGGATTCGTGATCGCGCCCGAGCGAGTGATCGCCAATGCGCACGTGCTCGCGGGGGTGCAGCATCCCGTGGTGGAAGCACCAGGAGTGGGCGGCCTGACCGGACGGATCGTCTATTTCGATCCCCGTGACGACCTCGCCGTGATCGCCGTCGACGGGCTGCCCACCGCCCCGCTCGAGTTCGGCCCCAACCTGGCATCGGGCGACACGGGCGTCATCGACGGCTACCCGTTCGGCGGCCCGTTCGATTCGGTGCCGGCCGAGGTGCTCACCGTCGGCACGATCCTCTCGCCGGACATCTACGGCGAAGACCCGGCGCCGCGCGAGGTGTACAGCCTCGCCACGAACATCGAACAAGGCAATTCGGGCGGACCGCTGCTCACCGAAGCAGGAGTGCTCGCCGGGGTCGTGTTCGGAAAGGCCGCGAACACCGAGAACGTCGGCTACGCACTCACCATGACCGAACTCGCCCCGGTGATAGCACAAGCCGAGACACTCGAAGCCACGGCGCCCTCCGGGCGGTGCGTAGCCGGCTGACCGGGCCAGGGCGCACGGAAAGCGCGGCCCAAGGGCCGGTGCGGCGGCGAAGACCCCGCAAAGAGCCTCCGCCGCGAACTCCAGCTCGTGCTACAGCGGCCGGATGTTCTCCGCCTGCAGGCCCTTGGGGCCGCGTGCGGTCTCGAACTCTACCTTCTGGTTCTCCTCCAGGCTGCGGAACCCGCTCGCTGCGATGGCGGAGTAGTGCGCGAACACGTCGGCGCTGCCATCGTCCGGCGCGATGAAACCGAAACCCTTCTCGGAGTTGAACCACTTAACGGTGCCAGTCGGCATTTGTCTTCCTTCTGATGTTCCTGCTCCGGCCTTCGGAGCCCCTCAGTCGCGGTGTTCTTTCCGCTGCAAAGAAGAACCTTGTCCGCCGGCGGCGGACCGTGCCTCCAACTACTGGCGCAACACAACAACCTTTCCGAAACGCTATCTCATTCCCATGCTGCGGGCCAGATCGGCTTCGAGGAACCGGTTCGGGCGCATTCGGGGGTTCGCCAGCCCGGAACGCGTAGGGTGTAGTGCATCTGCAGAGCGATCGCTCGAAAAACGCCGGCTGAGAAGTCGAATCCGACCTGAAAGCCAGCATGTCCGCAGAATCCCTCATCGGCCCCATCCGCAGCACCACGCGCGGCTCCGGCGCCCGCACGAACCCGGTCAGCACGTTCTCGGCCCTACTCGCCACCGTGCGCGACGCGGGACTGCTGCGCAGGCACCGCACGTTCTACATCGTCACCTTCGCGCTACTCGTGCTCGCACTTCTGGGTTGCATCGCCGGATTCGTGCTGCTCGGCCCCTCGTGGTTCCAGCTGCTGATCGCGGCAGCGCTCGGAGTGCTGTTCACCCAATTCGCGTTCCTCGCGCACGAGGCATCCCACCGGCAGGTCTTCGAGTCGGGACCGGCCAACGATCGCGCAGGCAGGATTCTCGGCTCGGGCTTCGTGGGCATGAGCTACTCCTGGTGGATGTCCAAGCACACCAGGCATCACGCCAATCCGAACACGGTGGGCAAGGACCCCGATATTCAAGTCGACACCATCTCGTTCCTCGAGCAAGACGCCGCCCGGCGCACGGGACTTCTCGCAGTACTCACCCGCAAACAGGGCTACCTCTTCTTTCCGCTGCTGTTGCTGGAGGGCATCAACTTGCATTTCCACTCGTTCAAGCACCTCTTCTCGCGTGAGCGCATCGACGGGCGTGCACTGGAACTCGGGCTGGTCGGCTTGCGCCTGGCGGCCTACCTCGCGGCGATCTTCCTGCTCTTGCCGCCCGGACTCGCTTTCGCGTTCGTCGGCGTGCAATTGGCCGTCTTCGGCTTGTACATGGGCAGTTCCTTCGCGCCGAACCACAAAGGAATGCCGATCATCCCCGCAGGAACCAAACTCGACTTCCTGCGCAAGCAAGTGCTCACGTCGCGGAACATCCGCGGCGGCGCCGGCATGACCGCGGCGATGGGCGGTCTCAACTACCAGATCGAGCACCACTTGTTCCCGAGCATGCCCCGCCCGCACCTGGCCAGGGCGCGCGAGATCGTGCGCGAATACTGCACCACCGAAGGCATCCCCTACACGGAGACGACGCTCGCCCGCTCGTACGGCATCGTCATCCGCTACCTGAATCGGGTGGGACTGGCGGCACGGGACCCATTCGACTGCCCGATCGCCTACCGCTATCGCAGGCGATGACCGGCACAGCGACGGGTCCGCGGTAGCGTGAGCACATGGCAGACCACGAGGTCGGCGTCCGCCCGATCGCATTGGTGACGGGTGCGACCTCCGGTATCGGGGCCGAGTTCGCTCGGCAGCTCGCCGCGCGCGGCCAAGATCTCGTACTGGTGGCGCGAGACCGCGACCGACTCGAGACCACAGCGAGTGCCTTGCGCCGAGCGCACGG
>CAYRUW010000076.1:0-7473 GCA_964427465.1 uncultured Diaminobutyricimonas sp. | reverse complement strand
GATCGCCGTGCAGGCCGCGATCGGCGGCAAGATCGTCGCCCGCGAGACGATCTCGGCGCTGCGCAAGGACGTCACGGCCAAGTGCTACGGCGGCGACATCACCCGCAAGCGCAAGCTGCTCGAGAAGCAGAAAGAGGGCAAGAAGCGGATGAAGATGGTCGGCCGGGTCGAGGTGCCGCAGGAGGCGTTCATTGCCGCGCTCTCCGGCGACACTGAGAAGAAGGACAAGAAGTAGTCCGCTCGTAGGGTGAGCACGCGCCCGGCATTCGCTCGCGGCCTTCGCTAAGGTGCGTTCGTGACCGATTTTCACGGCACCGACGAAGACCTCGACGCGCTGCGCCGCCGGGCGTACTCGCGGGAGGTGAGCGAAGCGCCGCTCGTCACGATCACCGACCCCGTCACTGGCGAGCGGGTCAGGGTGCCGGAACCGGTCGCGAAGCTCCGGCTCGCCGAAGCCAGGGTGGCAGCCGATAAGGCCGGGGCCGGGGCCGGGTCCGGCACAAATGCCCGGACGAATCCGGCCACCCGGGAGCCGGAAGCTGTCGGTGCGCGGGCGGCGGGTGTCGCGCAATCGGCCGATCGTGAACCTGATGCCGCTTCGGGCGTCTCCCAGGAGTCGAACGGGTTTGACACGGCCGTTCCCGGTCGTTCGCCCTCGCGCCTCGAACGGGCATTCGCACGCCTTGGCATCTCGCGGCGCAAGGCTGCAGTCTGGTCCGTGGCTCTCGTGTTCGCGTTGACCGGCGGGTATTTCGGCACGCTCCTCGCGCCGCCGCCCGAACTGCCGGCCAATGCCTCGGCGCTCGCAGTGTTCGAGCGCGAACCGACCGAGAGGGATGCTGCTCCCGGACTGCCTCAAGGCGTCTTCGACTACTCGACACGGCTCCTGGGCGAGCGAAACGGATGGGCGCTCTACGCCCTCGAAGGCAAAGACAGCGACGGCCGGCGGGTGATTTGCCTGCTTGCCGCGGGAATCGACTTCAGCGACCAGAGCTGCATCGGCCGGAATGTGTTCGCCGAACGCAGTGTCGAGTTGAAATCCGAGATCGACGACGGCGCAGTTCTCACCGGGATCGAGGCGCGCTGGAACCCAGACGGCACCCTCTACTTCGGCACGTCGATCGCGCCCCACGAGGCCGAATACCCCACAGTTCAGGCCGGCTGATATGGGTCCAAGGCTTCGCGGTGCGCTCGGCGCGGGCTTAATTGCGGCGATGAGCTTCGCGATCGGGGTGCTGGTCGCGGTCGGTTCGCTCGAGGCGCCGGCGGCGCAACCGGTCGACACGGCATGGAACGACGGCGAAGACCTCTTCGACGAGCGGGCCGCGTTGCGCGTGTTCGAGAGACCACCGACAGAGCACGATGCCGCCGGCGATTGGCTGGAGGGCACCCGATACCAAAACGTGCAATCCCGGCTGCTGGGCGAAGACCGAGGGTGGCGGGTCTTCGGCGCGATAGCCGATGTGACCGGCGTGCATAGCGTCGCCGCCGGACAGGATGCCGGAACAGATCAGGGCGCGGCGGCTCGTCCGGTCGCGGCGCGCGACAAGGTGGTCTGCCTGATCGCCGAGCGGCTCGATCGCACGATTCCCGAGTGTGTTCCGATCGACGATTTCGTGGGCGGCGTGTTGAACCTATCGGGATTCGAGCAGGTAGGCGACGGGGATCTGGAGATGATTTTCGTCACGTGGCATTCGACGGGCCCGGTCGCCATCTACAGCCAGCGGGAGGTCGCGACCCCGGGCAACCCGTTTCAATTGACCGTTCAAGACGTTCGGCTACCCTGAACTTCTGCGAGTTGGCGCGCGAGTCGCGCCGGACAGAAGGAACTCTTCACTTGGACGACGGACCGGCACTGTGGGAAGGCGCGGTCACCTACGGCGCGGTGGGTGTCACGAGCGCCCCCGATCTGATGCGTCATCCGCCCGACGGTTACCGGCCGTTCGAGGTCAGGCGCCGTATCGGCCACGGCGACGAACGGTGGGAGTTCGCGTGCACCGAGCTGCTCACGTGGGGGTTGCAGCGTCGCAGCGGGTTGCGGGTGGAGGTCGCGCCGAGCCCAGAGACGGTGACCGGCACCGGTTACAAACCGGTCGAGTTCGATCCGCAAGGGGAACCCGTCAAGCCGGCCGCGACCGAGAGCGAGGCGACGTTTTCGGCCAAGGGCGAGCCTTTTCTGCGTCCCGGGGACAGTGCGCGATTGCTCGCCGGATTCGGTTTCGTGCGGTTGCCCGCGCCGGTTCGCGTCATCTACGTGATCGAAGAGTCGGATCGTTGCGGATTCGCATACGGCACCCTTCCCGGCCATCCGGAGAGCGGCGAGGAGGCGTTCGTTCTCGAACGCACCGATGACGGTTCGGTCTGGCTTACGATCCGGTCGATCTCGCGACCGTCGTCCTGGCCCTGGTGGGTGCTCTATCCGGCGTTGCGACTCGCGCAGGCCATCGCGACTAGGCGCTACTTGCGTGCTCTGGCACGCCCAATCGGCAAATCATGAGCCCTGGTGCTTTGCCCGTAGCGGACGCCGCACCCGCCGACGGCCGACTGCCCGGCTCGGCGACGGCGAAGGCTCACGCGCGCGACTTCGGCGTGTACGTGCACGTGCCGTTCTGCCGGGTGCGCTGCGGGTACTGCGACTTCAACACTTACACCGCGACGGAGTTGCGCGGTGTGTCACGCGGCGATTACGCGGGTCAGGCGATAGCCGAGTTGCGGTTCGCGGCCGGGGTGCTCGAAGATTTTCCGCCCAGGCCGGCTGCCACGGTCTTCTTCGGCGGCGGAACCCCTACCTTGCTGCCGGCCGCCGACCTGGCGCGCATGCTCGGCGCGATCCGGAACACGTGGGGATTGGCCGATGCAGCCGAGGTGACCACCGAGGCGAACCCGGATTCGGTGGACCGAGACTACCTCGCCGCGCTCCGCGAGGCCGGGTTCACCCGGGTGTCGTTCGGCATGCAATCCGCGGTGCCGCACGTGCTCGCGACCCTCGACCGGACGCACGATCCGGACCGCGTGCCGCTCGTGGTCGACTGGGCGAAGTCCGCCGGGTTGCAGGTGAGCGTCGATCTCATCTACGGCACCCCCGGCGAGTCGCTTGATGACTGGCGAGCCTCGGTCGACGCTGCACTCGAGCAGCAGCCCGACCACATCTCCGCCTACGCGCTCATCGTCGAGCCGGGCACGGCTCTCGCCAGGCGGATCAAGCGCGGTGAGATCGAAACGCCCGACGACGAACTGCACGCCGAGATGTACGAAGTCGCGGACGAGCGGTTCTCGGCGGCGGGATACGAGTGGTACGAGGTGAGCAACTGGGCTCGAAGCGATGGCGGCACGGCCTACCGGTCCAGGCACAATCTCGCCTACTGGCTCGGGCACGATTGGTGGGGTGTGGGCCCCGGTGCGCACAGCCACGTCGGCGGCGTGCGCTGGTGGAACGTCAAGCACCCGGCTGCTTACGCCGATCGGATCGCGGCGGGGGTGTCGCCGACCGCTTCCCGCGAGGTGCTCGACGACGAGACGAGGCGAGTGGAGCGCGTGATGCTGCTCACGCGCATCCGCGAGGGCCTGCCTCTTACCGAGCTGACCCGTGCAGGCCGGAACGCGGTGGCCGGCCTGATCGGAGACGGGCTGGTCGAGCCCGCGGATGCATTGCGCGGCACCGTGGTGCTCACTCGCACCGGGCGATTGCTTGCCGATATGGTGGTGCGCCGGCTTCTCGACTGAGCGCCGATCCGCCGACGCGGTGGATCAGCTTACGAACGGGATGGCCACCGGGTAGGTGTAGAACTGCCCGTTGTTCGCCCTGATCGCGGCGATGATGCTGAACACGATCACGACGACGCTCAGCCCGAGCACGATCAGGATTCCGAGCGGAGCGAGCAGAACGGTCACGAACATGACCACCGCGAGTATCCCGCCGACGAAGGATGCGATGAGCAGCGTGAGCTGAAAGTTCAGCGCCGTCGCAGTGTGGTGCCGCACGAACGGGCCGCGGTCCTTGCACACCAGGTAGCCCACCAAGGCGGGTATGAAGCCGAAGAAGATGCCGCCGACGTGCACGAGGGTGGCCCAGAGCTTCTCGTCGCTGGCGCTCATGGGCTGTACCGTCTGGTACGGGTTGGGCGGCGGGGGTGCGCTGGTCATGCCGACATTAAAGCCGATCCGGGGACCGGGCGTGTGCCCGATCCCCGGATTCCGTGCTGGGTTGCGCTACTTGATGAAGCGGAAGTTGACCGGGTAGCGGTAGTTGCCGCCGTCCTTGGCCTTGAGGAACCCGACGATCGACCACCAGATGATGACGCCCCATAGCGCCAGGTAGAACAGCCAGGCGATAGCCGCGAACAGACCCAGGGTGGCGACCGTGAGGATTCCGGTGATGATGGCCAAGCCGATCCAGGCGATGACTGCCGTGATCTGGAAGTTCAGGGCCTCCTTGCCCTCGGTGTCGGTCAGCGAGCCGCGGTCTTTGAACACGAGCCAGATGATGAGGGCGGGCAGCGGTCCGATGATTCCGCCTAGGTGTGCGAACGACGCCCACTGCCGATCTTCGGCTTCAGTGAGCGGTGCCGCGGGCTGGGCCGCGGGTTGTGCTGGTTCGGTCATGGAGGTGTCGCCTTTCCATTCATTCGGTCCGGGTGTCGAGCGAACCCGGAGGTCAAGGTGCGCAGCCACGCTTGGGCCGCCAAGACAACTAGAGCAAAATTAGCGCTCCCGCGATGCGCACGCAACGACCCCACGGCGCGCCGTCGCGATACAATTAGCAGTCGGATTGGCCGAGTGCTAGCGGAGGGGTGGTGGCCATGGCATCCGAACGCGGTCTCGAGGTCCTGCGCGTGATCGTCCAGGATTACATAGCTTCCAGGGAGCCGGTCGGCTCGAAGTCGATCGTGGAACGGCACTCCTTCGGAGTGTCCGCTGCGACCATTCGCAACGACATGGCGCTGCTCGAAGAAGAGGAGCTCATCGCGGCCCCGCACACCTCTTCCGGGCGGGTGCCGACCGACAAGGGATACCGGGTCTTCGTCGATCAGCTCGCCGACCTCCGCCCGCTCAGTCCTGCACAGCGGCAGGCGATCGAGACGTTCCTGGGCGAGGCCGCCGATCTCGACGAGGTGCTCGCGCGCACCGTGCGGATGCTCTCGCAACTGACCAATCAGGTCGCCCTGCTGCAGTACCCGACTCGCGGGCGCTCGCTCGTGCGGCACATCGAACTCGTGCGACTTTCCGGAACCCGGGTCATGACCGTGCTCATCACCGACACCGGCCAGGTGGATCAGCGGGTGATCGACTTGGGCGAGCCCGCAGACGACGAGTTCCTTGGGGAGCTGCGCGCCAAGCTCAACGAAGTGCTCTCCGGTGCGGTGCTCGTGGATGCGGTGTCTTCGCTCGGGGGGATCGCGGAGCGTTTCGCACCCCAGCGCGCGCCCGTCGTGAATAAGATCGCGGCAAGCCTCGTCGAGCAGATCGGTGCGAACCGGCGCGACCGCTTGGTGATGGCGGGCACCGCGAACCTGGTGCGCACCGAAGGCGACTTCACCGGCAGCATTTTCCCCGTGCTCGAGGCGATCGAGGAACAAGTGACCTTGTTGCGGCTGTTCAGCGAGATGGAGGTCGACGACACGGGGGTGTCGGCGAGCATCGGCCGCGAGAACACCGATTTCGCTCTCGCGGAGACTTCGGTGCTCGCCAGCGGCTACAGTTCTTCCCCGTCGGGTATCGCCAAGATCGGCGTGCTCGGCCCGACCCGGATGGACTATCAGGTGAACATGGCTGCGGTGCGTGCCGTCGCCCGCTACCTGTCGAAGCTGCTCGGTGAGGTGTAGCGCCGGGTGCCGAAACCCGAATACGGAAGCTGAGGAGCCTTGACCGACCACTACCAGACTCTCGGCGTCGACCGGAACGCGAGCGCCGACGAGATCAAGAAGGCATATCGGCGCCTGGCCCGGGAACTGCACCCGGATGTGAACCCGGGTGCTGACGCGGCCGAGCGATTCAAGCTGGTCACGCATGCCTACGACGTGCTGAGCGATCCCGAGCAGCGTCAGCGGTACGACATGGGGGAGCAGACCGGGTTCGGCGGGGCCGGATTCGGCGGCTTCGGCGACATCTTCGAGACGTTCTTCGGCGCTGGGGCCGGGCGCGGCGGCCCGCGCTCCCGCAAAGAGCGCGGCCAGGATGCGCTCGTGCGGCTCGAGATCGACCTCGAGGATGTCGTGTTCGGCACGAGCCGTGACATCGAGGTGAACACCGCAGTACTGTGCGAGACGTGCCATGGCTCGTGCTGTGCACCCGGAACTTCGCCCGTGACGTGTGACATCTGCCGCGGCACCGGCCAGATCCAGCGATCGGTGCGCTCGCTGCTGGGCAACGTGATGACTTCGAGCCCGTGCGGCACGTGCCGTGGTTACGGCACCGTGATCCCGAACCCGTGTCCAGCATGCGCAGGTCAGGGCAGGGTGCGCGCGACGCGTTCGATTCCGGTGGACATTCCCGCGGGCGTCGACACGGGCGTGCGGATCCAGCTTTCCGGTCAAGGCGAGGTGGGTCCCGCCGGTGGTCCGAACGGCGATCTCTACCTGGAGATCAAAGTGCGACACCACGAGACGTTCAGCCGGAATGGCGACGACTTGCTCGCGACGCTCGAGGTGCCGCTCACGGATGCGATCCTGGGCACTCGCACCAAGATCAGGGCTCTCGACGGCGACGTGGAGCTGGAGATCCGGCCGGGCACCCAGAGCGCGGAGATCATCACGGTCAAAGACCGCGGCATCACCCGGCTCCGCGGCGGTGGCCGCGGCGATCTGAAGATCGGCGTGCAAGTGCTCATCCCGACCCGGCTGAACCCGCGCGAACACGAGCTGATCACCCAGTTCGCGTCGATCCGCAAGCAGCCGCCGCCAAGGCTCGCCCAGTTCCAGCAGGGACTTTTCGCCAAGCTCCGCGATCGGTTCCTGAACCTGTGACCCGTCTCGGCTTGAGCCCGGACGGACTCGAATGAGTTCCCTGTATCTGCTGCCCGGCACCGCGGAGGCCGTGACCGGCTCCAGTTTGTCGCTCAGCGGGGCCGAAGCCCGGCATGCGGTCACGGTCGCGCGCGTGCGAGTGGGGGAGCGCATTTCGATCGGCGACGGCCGCGGGGCGATCGCGACCGGTGAGGTCACTCGCGCGGAACCTGCGGAAGTCGCGATCGAGGTCCAAATGGTGCGAAACGAGCAGAGGCCCGATCCGCAGCTCTGGCTCGTGCAGGCGCTCGCGAAGGCCGGCCGCGACGAACTGGCCGTGCAAGCGGCAACCGAACTCGGCGCGTTCGGGGTGGTGCCATGGGCGGCAGCGCGGTCGATCGTGCGCTGGGACGAGCGCAAACGCAGCAAGCAAGAGGAACGCTGGCGCTCGATAGTGCGCGAGGCGACCAAGCAGTCGGTGCGGGCATGGCTGCCCGAGGTCGCGCCGCTGGCCGCTTCGGCCGCGGACGTC
>CAYRUW010000075.1:0-7525 GCA_964427465.1 uncultured Diaminobutyricimonas sp. | reverse complement strand
TCGGCGGCATCATCGTCATCGACTTCATCGACATGGTGCTCGAATCGAACCGCGATCTTGTGCTGCGCCGCCTCGTGGAATGCTTGAGCCGCGATCGGACGAAGCACCAGGTGGCCGAGGTGACGTCGCTGGGTCTTGTGCAGATGACCCGCAAGAAGCTCGGCCTCGGGTTGCTCGAGTCGTTCAGCGAGCCTTGCGAAGTGTGCGGCGGTCGCGGCCTGATCGTGCACCACGACCCCGTGGTCAAGCATCGGGGGTCGTCGGGCGATGCGGCGAGGGGCGGGCGCCGGGGCAAATCGGCGCAAGGAGCGGCGAACGCCAAGAACGGCAATTCGCACATCAACGGCACGCACGCGATCACCGAAGATGTGCGCAACGCGCTCGCGCAGATCGCCAAGAGCACGGTTTCGAGCGTTCCGGAGACCGCCAAAGCTGCAGAAGCAGAAGCGGAGCCGGCGGGCGGCACCGAGGACCTGGCCGACGACTCGGCGACCGCGTCTGAGGCGCCGATTGCGATCCTGGACATCCCGGTCGCACCGGCAGTTAAGACCCGCGCAAAGCCCCGGATCAGCCCGGCAGACGCGGAATCGATCCTGGATTCGGTGCTCGATGCCCTGCCCGAGCCGAATCAGCCCGGTCAGGGCGGTCGGCGCGTGTCCCGGCGCGCTTCGTCGGCGGGCGGCAGCGCGCAGGCGATCGCGCCTGGTTCCGAATAGCGAACTGACGAGCCGCGCGGCTCCTAGGGGGCGGCACAGGTTCGAACGCGACCGAGGCTGCAAATCAGCCGGGCCTCGGTTTCGGCATCTTGTCCTTTTGTCGCACGCGCAACCCGCTCGCTTGCAAGCGGGCGAGCAGTTCTCGCGCGCTCACCGGCACCGCGCCGCGTTTCACGAGCCGGGCGTGTTCGGACTCGGGCACGTCGTAGTGGTCGTGATCGAAACCGCGCGCCGGCACACCCGCTGCGGCGGCGAACGCATGCAGTTCGTCGAGCGACTCGTCGCTCACCAAATGCGCCCATAGCCGCCCATGCGCTGGCCAGACCGGCGGGTCGATGAGTATCAAGTTCGCCCTCTGCGCCCACGGGCACTCGTGTGCGAGCACTCGTGCCCGCTAGGATCGTCGCTCGGCACGGCCATGGCCGACAGCCTACGAGTCGAAGCAGACGGTGCCGGAATGACCTTCCCGCGAAACGCTGAAGACGGATCGCAGGCGCAGTTTTGCCGGGCACGAGCGGATCGAGTATTCTTGAGGATTGGCGCGTGCGCGCTGGAGCCCGGGGGATCGTTATCGCGGTCCCGTGACGGCAGCGCCGACGGAGCAGTGCTTCGCCGGTCACCTTCGGAAGCGCCAGACATTTCCTCTCACACGTAAGGGTCCTCAAGTGGTTTACGCAGTTGTGCGCGCCGGCGGTCGGCAGGAGAAGGTCGAGGTCGGCTCGATCGTCGTCCTGGACCGGGTCCAGGCTGACGAAGGCGGCAAGGTCGAGCTTTCCCCTGTGCTCCTCGTCGACGGTGACAAGATCACGCACGACGCCAAGTCGCTAGCCAAGGTCAAGGTCACCGCTGAAGTGGTCGGTCACTCGCGCGGCCCGAAGGTGACCATCCAGAAATTCAAGAACAAGACCGGATACAAGAAGCGCCAGGGTTTCCGCTCGGAACTCACTCGCGTCAAGATCACCGGCATCAAGTAAGGACCAAAGACATGGCACACAAGAAGGGCGCTTCTTCGACCCGCAACGGCCGGGACTCGAACGCGCAATACCTCGGGGTGAAGCGTTTCGGCGGTCAGGTCGTCAAGGCGGGCGAGATCATCGTGCGCCAGCGCGGCACTCACTTCCACCCGGGCAATAACGTCGGCCGTGGCGACGACGACACTCTCTTCGCCCTCGAGGCAGGCGCCGTCGAGTTCGGCACGAAGGGCGGCCGCAAGGTGGTCAACATCGTCGCGGCTGGCTGACCCAGCACGAGACGCAGCCGGCGCCGAGACCGCCGGGCTAGTTTAGAGGGCGGGCTTCGGCTCGCCCTCGAGCTTTCTACGCCCAAATTTTCGCCGACCACCGGGAGCAGCGTATGGCGACCTTCGTCGACCAAGTGACGCTCCACTTGCGCGCGGGAAGCGGCGGCAACGGTTGCGTCTCGGTGCGCCGAGAGCGGTTCAAGCCGCTCGGCGGACCGGACGGCGGCAACGGCGGCGATGGCGGCGACATCGTGCTCGTGAGCGACCCCCAGGTCACGACCCTGCTCGGATACCACCGTTCGCCGCACCGCTCGAGCTCGAACGGCGGACCCGGCATGGGCGACAATCGCGACGGTCCCGCCGGCGAAGACCTGGTGCTGCCTGTCCCCGTGGGAACCGTCGTCAAGGACTCATCGGGAAACCAGCTCGCAGACCTGAGCGAGGCGGGCATGCGCTTCATCGCGGCCCCGGGTGGACGCGGCGGCCTCGGCAACGCCGCATTGGCCAGCGCCAAACGCAAAGCGCCCGGCTTCGCCTTGCTCGGCACCCCTGGCTGGGAGGGGGACCTGCAGCTCGAACTCAAGACAGTCGCAGACGTCGCTTTCGTCGGCCTTCCGAGCGCCGGCAAGTCGAGTCTGATCGCAGCGCTATCGGCAGCACGCCCGAAGATCGCCGACTACCCGTTCACTACCCTGCACCCGAACCTCGGCGTCGTCGAATCCGGCAGCATCCGGTTCACGGTCGCCGACGTGCCGGGGCTGATCGAGGGTGCAAGCCAGGGCAAAGGCCTGGGACTGGAATTCCTGAGGCATGTCGAACGCTGCAGCGCCCTGCTCCACGTGATCGATTGCGCGACCCTGGAACCCGGCCGCGACCCGTTGAGCGACCTCGACGTGATCCTGGGCGAACTCGCGGCCTACCCGGTGCCGGCCGGTCAGCAACCGCTCGTGGAACGGCCCCAGCTCGTGGCACTCAACAAGGTGGATGTGCCCGAGGCGCGAGAGCTTGCCGAATTCGTGCGCCCCGACATCGAAGCGCGCGGCTACCGCGTCTTCCAGATCAGCGCGGCGACCCGCGAAGGGTTGCGCGAGCTCGCTTTCGCGCTCGCCGAACTAGTCGAGGCGGATCGAGCGCGCAGGACCGTGCAGTCGGCTCCGCCGCGCATCGTGCTTCGCCCCAAGCCGGTGGACGCCGCCGAGTTCGAGGTGCGCCGCGAGCATTCGGGCGGCGAGCCCTTCTACCGAATACTCGGCGAGAAGCCTCAGCGGTGGGTCGCCCAGACCGACTTCACGAACGACGAGGCCGTCGGGTATCTGGCCGATCGCCTCGCGAAGCTGGGCGTCGAAGACGAACTGTTCCGGGCCGGCGCGCGCCCCGGGGCTACTGTGGTGATCGGCGAAGGAGATGGCGTCGTCTTCGACTGGGAGCCCACGCTCACCTCGACGGCGGAGCTGGCGGGTCCGCGCGGTACCGACGCGCGGCTGGACGGTGCCGCACGGCCGACCAGGACTCAGCGGCGCAAGGAGTACTTCGAACGAATGGATGCGAAAGCCGAAGCGCGTGCCGAACTCGAGCGCGAGCGGGAAGCGGGGTTGTGGGTGGAGGACGACGATGAGTGACCGCATGCAGCGAATCCAAGGTGCACAGCGAATCGTCGTGAAGGTCGGCTCGTCGTCGGTGAGCGGGACAAACTCCAAGCAGATCGGCCCACTCGTTGATGCACTCGCTTCCGCCCACGCGGCCGGTGCCGAGATGATCCTGGTCTCGTCCGGCGCGATCGCCACGGGCATGCCGTTCCTCAAGCTCGACGCACGGCCCACCGACCTCGCCACCCAGCAAGCTGCGGCCGCTGTGGGCCAGAACGTTCTCGTTTTCCGGTATCAGGAGAGCCTCGACCGGTATGGGATCGTCGCCGGTCAGGTGCTCTTGACCGCGGGGGATCTCGAGAACCCAGTGCACCGCAGCAACGCGCAACGGGCGATGGAGCGGCTGCTCGGCCTTCGCATCCTGCCGATCGTGAACGAGAACGACACGGTCGCGACCCAGGAAATCCGGTTCGGCGACAACGACCGTCTCGCAGCGCTCGTGAGTCAGCTCGTGAACGCAGACCTGCTCGTGCTGCTCTCGGACGTGGACGCGCTGTACACGAAGCCGCCGCACGAGCCCGGTGCAGAACGCATCGAATGTGTGCCGCTCGCCGACGATTTGCACGCGGTCGAACTCGGCGAGATCGGCGCCACCGGCGTGGGCACCGGCGGAGCGGGCACCAAGATCGCCGCTGCCAAGCTCGCAGCACAGCACGGCACTCCGGTTCTGCTGACCTCGACGGCGCTCGTCGCGGATGCGCTCGCCGGCGAAACGGTCGGTACTTGGTTCGAGGCAGCGCCGCGAGTGCACACCGGCGGAATACCGGTGGTCGGCTGAACGGCGCTCGTCGAGGCTGCTCGGCAACCGGGCATGGCCCGGCGGTATCCTGGATGCGTGTCTGACACCACTATCGTCGCGCCGAGCCTCACCCAGAAGCTGGAGGACGCCCGGACCGCCGCGCGTTCGCTCGCGACCCTGACCGCCGACCGGAAGAACGCCGCGCTCGAGGCGATCGCCGCCGCACTCGAAGCCAGCGTCGCTCGGATCGTGCCGGCCAACGACCTCGACCTTGCCAATGGTCGCGAATCTGGTCTGAGCACGGGACTGCAAGACCGGTTGCGCCTGGATGAGGCACGCATCGCCGGATTGGCGGCGGCCGTGCGCCTGGTCGCCGGGCTCATCGACCCGGTCGGGGAGGTCGTGCGCGGCAAGGTGCTGCCGAACGGGCTGCGGCTTTCCGAGGTGCGGGTGCCGTTCGGGGTGGTGGGTGCGATCTACGAGGCACGCCCCAATGTGACCATCGACATCGCGGCGCTCGCGATCAAGAGCGGCAATGCCGTCGTGTTGCGCGGCGGCAGCGCGGCGCTCAACTCCAACCGAGTGCTCGTGGAGCTCATCCAGGAGGCGCTGGAATCCGTGGGTCTGCCTGCCGAAGCCGTGCAGACGATCGACGAGTTCGGCCGCGACGGTGCGAACCAGCTCATGCAAGCGCGCGGCTACGTCGACGTGCTCATCCCGCGGGGGAGCGCATCTCTCATCGAGACCGTGGTCACCCAGTCGAAGGTTCCCGTGATCGAGACCGGCGCCGGCGTCGTGCACATGCTGCTCGACGAGTCCGCCGACGAGGCGATGGCGATCGAGCTCGTGCTCAACGCGAAAACCCAGCGGGTCAGCGTGTGCAACACCCTCGAGACCTTGCTCGTGCACGCGGGCGCCGCGGAGCGCCTGCTGCCGCCGGTGCTCGGCGCACTGCGCGCCCAAGGCGTCACCCTTCATGCCGACGATCGAACGCGTGCCGTGTTCCCCGATGCCGTGCCGGCGACCGAGGACGACTGGTCGGCGGAATACGGCACTCTCGATCTCGCGGTCGCGATCGTCGACGACCTGGATGCGGCGCTGGAGCACATCCGCCGGTATTCCACGAGCCACACCGAGACGATCGTCACCAACGACCACGCCAATGCGGAGCGCTTTCTCGCCGAGGTCGATTCGGCTGTCGTGATGGTCAACGCCTCGACCAGGTTCTCCGACGGCGGCGAGTTCGGCTTCGGTGCCGAAGTGGGCATCTCCACGCAGAAACTGCACGCGCGAGGGCCGATGGGGTTGCCCGAGCTGACGAGCACCAAGTGGCTTGTGCGGGGCGCAGGGCAGTTACGCAAATAGGGCGCACGATCTGACTAGACTCGTAGCCGTTCTGAACGGAGAAGCAATGTCCACCCTTGCCCTCATCCTCGCCGAGTCGACCGAGCACGAGCTTGCGCCGTTGTTCGCGCCGCCGGAGGTCATCGCCGGTATCGCCGCCATCGTGTTCCTGCTGATGGGTCTGGTGACTTTCAGCTATCGTGACGTCGCGAACCGGCACCGCAACAAGGGCCGCATTCCCGCACCCCCGCCCGGGGACGACTCCCACCGACCGTAGCCGCTATGAGCGACCAGCCCCGGCGCCCGCGGGTCGGGATCATGGGGGGCACTTTCGACCCCATCCACCATGGTCACCTCGTGGCCGCGAGCGAGGTGCAGCAAGAGCTCGACCTCGACGAGGTCTTGTTCGTACCGACGGGGCAGCCCTGGATGAAGGGCGAAGTCACCTCCGGCGAGCACCGCTATCTGATGACGGTGATCGCCACAGCCGCCAACCCACGGTTCAATGTGAGCCGGGTCGACCTCGAGCGTGAGGGGCCCACATTCACGATCGACACGCTTCGCGACGTGCGCGAGCTGCGACCCGATGCGGACCTCTTCTTTATCAGCGGTGCGGATGCGATCGCGCAGATTCTGGAGTGGAAGGACGTCGACGAGCTCTGGGAGCTGGCGAGATTCGTAGCAGTTTCACGGCCGGGGCATGCACTATCCGTTAGCGGATTGCCGGAGCACCGCGTAAGCTCTTTGGAGGTCCCGGCGCTGGCGATCTCCTCGACGGACTGCCGTGCACGGGTCAAGAGGGGGTATCCAGTCTGGTACTTGGTTCCTGATGGCGTGGTCCAGTACATCACCAAGCACCGCCTGTACCGGAGTTCTATATGACGACATACCAGGATCCGCCTCCGCAGTCGAGGCGCGCGGCTCGGCAATACGAGCGTGCGCAGACTGCGGCTCGCGATCCTCGTGATGACGCCCAACGCGATGCCGCCCAATGGGAGCAGCAGGATCCGAATCAGAACCCGAATGGCGTTCGCCCTTCGGGTCGCCGCGCGCAACCGCCGAGTGCGGGGGAGCCGCTCAACTATGTGACCCAGTCCAGGTCCGACGTGACCGAGTTCGGGGTCGGTTCACACCGCGGCTCGGCGTTCAGCCGCACTGAGGCGGAGCCTCGCTACCAAGAGCCCGACGTGCCGACGCAAGCATTGCCGGCGCAAGACCGGCCGGCCTACCGGGTGCGCGATTACAGTCCCGAAGGCCGACGGGCTGCGCCCCGGCCGGCCCCGCCGGAGTACGGTACGAACCTCGACTACCGCACGCAAGCCGGGCCGCTCCAGCCGGCGCCGGCCCAGGCGCCGCCGCCACCGGCGGTCGCCCCGCCGGGTTTCGAGCAAGCGGTCGCCGCAGCGTCGGTTCCGCCGCCGCAGCACACGCTCACCCGCAGGCAATTGCGTGCATTGCGTGAAGCGGAGGAGGCCCGCGACGCCGCAGCCGAAGCGGCCGCTCAGGTCGACGCGATCGACCATCTCATCCGTTCCGGCCCGATCGACCTGCCGCATCTGGCAGGCCAGCAGCCGGTGCAGCCCGGCTGGAATGCCGCCGCCGAACCGCAAGCGCCGGTGCCGCCTGGTGCGGGGATGTCTGCTTCGACGAACCAGCAATGGGTGCACGCGGAGCCGACTCCCGCCGGTCCCGTGCCGGTGGCGCAGCAACCGACTCAGCCGCCGCAAGCGCATCCTGCCCAGCCGTATCCGGGCGAGCCTTATCCTGCCCAATCGCAGGCGGCCCAGCAGCCCGCGCAGTGGGAAACCGCGCAGGCGCAACCTGCGCAGTCGCAACCTGC
>CAYRUW010000074.1:1664-7531 GCA_964427465.1 uncultured Diaminobutyricimonas sp. | reverse complement strand
GACGTCCTCGAGCAAGCGGTCGTAGAACAGCTGCCGTGCGACGGCGTCGAGGCCGAGGTATGGCTCGTCGAAGAATGTCAGTGGCGCGCGCGAGGCGAGCCCCAAGACGACGCCGAGCGCCGAGAGCTGTCCGCGAGAGAGCCTCTTGATCCGGCGGCCCTCGGGAAGCCGGAATTCGTCGACGAGCAGGCCCGCGAACTCCGCGTCCCAGTGCGCGAAGAACCACGGTGCCGCACGAAGCGCGTGCTTGACCCGGAAGTCTTCGGGGTATCGCTGGCTCTCTTTGATGAAGCACACGTTCTGCAGCAGACGGGCGTTCTCGAGCGGCGGCTGGCCGAGCACTTCGATGCTTCCGGAGGTGGCGAAGTCCTGGCCGGTGAGCAAGTGCATGAGCGTGGTCTTGCCGGCGCCGTTCCGCCCGAGCAGTCCCGTGATCGTGTTCTGCGGCACGGTGAACGAGGCGTCGTCGACGGCCACGACCGATCCGAATCGTTTGGTGAGATTGGCGACTTGGATCGCGTTGGTCATGACTGGTTCTCCTTCGAGATCATTTCCGCGACGGCGCGCGGGGTAAGGCCGAGTTTGTGGGCTTCGGCCAGCAGCGGCTGGATGTATTGCTCGCGGAACCGCTCTCGGTGCTCCGCGATCAGGCGGGCACGCGCGCCCTCAGTGACGAACATTCCGATCCCTCTCTGCTTGTAGAGAATTCCGGCATCCACCAGCAGGTTTACGCCTTTGCCGGCGGTCGCCGGGTTGATGCGGTGAAATGCGGCGAACTCATTGGTCGACGGCACCTGGCCCCCCTCGGGGAGCGCACCCGAGATGATGTCGTTCTCGATTTGCTCTGCGATCTGCAGGAAGATCGGCCGCGACTCATCCATGCAGGTGCTCCCGTCTCGAAACGCGAGTGCTCGCTCCCCACCTACTGGGTTGGTTAGTCATGTAACTAACCAACCAGGCTTGGTCAGGGTTTGTCAAGTCGAAGTGAAACGATGGGAAGATGACTGTCCCGACGATCCCCCTCAACTCCGGTCACGACATCCCCCAGCTTGGCTACGGGGTGTTCCTGGTGAAACCCGAAGAGACCGAGCGGCTGGTCGGCGAAGCGCTCGAAATCGGATATCGCCACATCGACACCGCCGCCCGCTACTACAACGAAGAAGGCGTCGGTCGCGCGATCGCAGCCTCCGGCATCCCTCGTGACGAGCTGTTCATCACCACCAAGCTCGCCAACGACGACCAGGGCTACCAAACGGCACTCGACGCAGCTCGGGCGAGCCTCGACAAACTGCAACTCGACTACGTCGACCTCTACCTCGTGCACTGGCCGGCCCCAGCTCGCGGCATGTATGTCGAAAGCTGGCGTGCGTGCGAACACTTGCTCGCCGAAGGACTCGCGCGCTCGATCGGCGTCTCCAATTTCATGCCCGAGCATTTGCAACGGCTGTTCGATGAGGGGAGCGTCGTACCCGCCGTCAACCAACTCGAACTGCATCCATTGCACCAGCAGCCGCAGGCCGTCTCATACAGTCGCGACCACGGCATCCAGATCGAGGCGTGGGGTCCCATCGGGCAAGGCAAATACGACCTGGCCGGCCTCGAACCGGTGGCCGACGCCGCGAGCCGGCTCGGCGCGACACCCGCACAGGTCGTGCTCGCATGGCACCTCGCGCGCGAGCGAATCGTGTTCCCGAAGTCGACCCGCCGACAGCGGATGGAAGAGAACTTCGCCGCGCTCGATGTGCGCTTGACCGAGAGCGAACTGGCCGCGATCGACGCCCTCGAAAGCGGTCGTCGGCTCGGCAACGACCCGATGGTTTTCAGCGACTAGGCCGACCGCCTGGCACCGGCGAGGCTCGACCGCAAGACAAAGGAGAGAGGGCATGGGCAATCGTCTGGTCGGCGCCGTGAGCCCCTATCTCAGATCGCACGCCGACAATCCGGTCGACTGGTGGGCCTGGGGTGCCGAACCGTTCGCCGAGGCCGCGAAGCGCGATGTTCCCGTGCTGATCTCGATCGGCTACTCGACGTGTCACTGGTGCCACGTCATGGCCAGGGAGAGCTTCACCGACCCCGAGCTGGCGGCATACCTCAACGACAACTTCGTAAGCATCAAAGTGGACCGCGAAGAGCATCCCGAGGTGGACACGAGCTACCTCGCCGCGGCATCGGCGTTCACCGGCAACCTCGGCTGGCCGCTCACCGTGTTCGCCGACCCACAAGGCCGGGCCTTCTTTGCGGGCACCTACTTTCCGCCCGAGCCGGCCGACCGGCACCCATCGTTCAAGCAGATCCTCGATGCCGTGCTCGAAGCCTGGCGGGATCGTCGCGACCGGGTCGAGCAGAACGCAGCCGCGATCGCCCAGGCGGTCGGCGCGCAGGAACTGCACGCCGACGGCGACCTTCCCGATCGCGCCGACCTGCAGGCGGTCGTCGGCAAGCTCAAGCAAGCCGAAGACGAGTTCTTCGGCGGTTTCGGACCGGGACCGAAGTTCCCGCTCGCGACGGTGTTGCTGTTCCTGCAGGACCTCGGCGTGCAAGCAGACGCCGACGCGCTCGCGCTCGCCGAGCGCACCTTGCGGGTCATGGCCGCCTCGGACCTGCGGGACCCGGTCGAGGGCGGCTTCTTCAGATATGCGGTGCGTCGCGACTGGACCGAACCGCACTACGAGCGGATGCTGTACGACAACGCCCTGCTACTGCGCGCCTACGCGCGCGCCGGCGACCGCGAGGTCGCGGACGGGATCGCGGGCTTCTTGCTCGACGTGCTGCGGTTGCCCGACGGCGCCTTCGCCTCCGCCCAGGACAGTGAGAGCGTCGTGGACGGTCGGCGGACCGAGGGCGGCTACTACGCGCTCGATGCGGAGGCCCGCGCGCGGCAGCAACCGCCCGCAATCGACGACAAGGTGCTCGCCGGCTGGAACGGGCTCGCGATCGAGGCGCTCGCCGAAGCCGGCGAACTGCTCGGACGCCAAGACTGGATCGAAGCGGCCCAGCGAGCGGCGGATCGGGTGGTGCAGGCGCACTATGGTGCCGGCGTGCTCATCCGCGCGGTCGGCCCGGAAGGTGCCTCCGCCGCGGCCGCCACGCTCGAGGACTACGGCATGCTAGCCGCGGGACTGCTGCGAGTGGCGATTGCCACCGGCGAAGCTCGGCACGCCGCGACCGCCCGGGAGCTGATCGACGCCGTCATCGACGCGGGCGACCCGTTCGGAGTGCCCGGGGGCGGCGACCCGGTGCTGGCATCCGCGGGCATGACCATCCGGTTCGATCCGAACGAAGGCGCGCTGCCGAGCGGCCTGAGTGCGACGGCCTCCGCGGCCTTGCGGCTTCACGCCCTCACCGGCGAGCGGCGCTACCGCGAGTCCGCCCGGCAGGCGATGGCGCTGCTCGGCCGGGCACCGGTCGAGAACCCCACCTCGTTCGGCTCGGCGCTGTCGAACCTCGTGGCCCTGGATCGTGAACCCGAACAGCTTGTGGTCGTGAGCGAGCACCCCGATGCCGAGATCGCTTCGATCGCGCACCGCTGGCAGCGCGGCGTTGCCGCGGTCGTGACCGAACGACAAGCGCAAGACTTCGAGGCGCACGGATTCGAGCTGTTCGCGGGTCGTGTCGCTTTCGACGGCCGGGCCACGGCCTATCACTGCCATGATTTCGTGTGCCGCCTGCCGGTCACGGATGCCGGCGAGCTCACCCGCGCGCTAAGCGAATAGGCGCCCGAGCGCCAGGTCTTTGAGGGAGGGCGGGAACTGTTCCCCCGAGCGGTGGCGAGACGGGCTAGGCGATGGCCTTGTGGGAGTTGATCACGCCCGTGTCGAAGCCGAACAAGTGCAATCCGCCATGGAAGCGCGCGTGTTCGACCTTGATGCAGCGATCCATGACCATCGTGAGCCCTTTGCTCTCCGCGTAGCGCGCGGCATCCTCGTTCCAGATCCCGAGCTGCACCCAGATCGTCTTCGCGCCCACCTCGAGCACGTCGTCGACGACCGAGGGTATGTCGCTCGCCTTGCGGAACACATCGACGATGTCCGGCACCTCGGGCAGCGACTTCAAATCGGGGTAGGCCTTCTCGCCGAGAATCGTGTCGGCGTTCGGGTTCACGAAGTAGAGCCGGTAGTCGCTGGACTGCTGCAGATAGGTGCCCACGAAATAGCTCGAGCGGGCCGGGTTCGGCGAAGCTCCGACGATCGCAACCGACTTCGCGCGCTTGAGGATCGCCAGACGCTCTTTCGCATTCGGACCGACCCACGTGCGCTGCGAGCGCAGGAGCTTGGCCAGCGGGGAACTCGCCGGCAGCTCGCAAGTGAGCCCGTTGGCCAGTTGGCTGGTGACTGTCGTGTCGGTCATCTTGGTCCTTTGCTTCTGCTCCCGCTCCAGCGCGCCCAAATGGTTTCGCTCATCGCTCGAGCGCGCGGGTGAGGGCCTGGTCCAGATCGTAGACGATGTCGTCGGGGTCCTCCAGGCCGACGCTCAACCGCACGAGGCCCGCGCCGACTCCCGCATCTGCGAGCTGCTGTTCCGACAATTGCGCGTGCGTCGTCGAAGCCGGGTGGATGATGAGCGTCTTCGCATCGCCGATGTTCGCGACATGGCTGGCGAGGTCGACCGATTCGATGAGCTTCTGGCCCACCTCGCGACCGCCTCTAACGCCGAAGCTGAACACCGAACCGGGTCCGTCCGGCAAATACTTCCTGGCGCGCTCGTGGTGCGGATGCGATTCGAGCCCCGCCCAGTTCACGTATTCGACCCGCGGATCGGCAGCGAGCCATTCGGCAACAACCCGCGTGTTCGCGACGTGCGCTTGCATCCGGAACGGCAGCGTCTCCACTCCCTGCGCGAGCAGGAACGCCGAGTGCGGTGCGAGCGCCGGACCGATGTCGCGTAATTGCTCGGCGCGCAACCGGGTCAGGAACGCGTACTCCCCGAAGTTGCCGTGCCAGGTGAGGCCCCCATAGCTCGGCACGGGTTGCTCGAACAGCGGGAAGCGGTGGTTGGCCCAGTCGAACCGGCCCGACTCCACGACGACACCGCCGAGGGTGGTGCCGTGGCCACCGAGGAACTTCGTCGCCGAGTGCACGACGATGTCGGCACCCCACTCGATCGGCCGATTCAGATACGGAGTCGCGATCGTGGAGTCGACGATCAACGGCACTTCGGCGGCATGCGCGACCTCGGCGAGTCCCTCGATGTCGGCGATCTCCCCGGAAGGGTTTGCGATGGTCTCCGCGAACACCGCTTTCGTGCGTTCGTTGATTGCGGCAGCGTAGTCGGCCGGGTCGTCGCTGTTCACGAAAGTCGTCTCGACGCCGAACCTGCGCAGGGTCACATCGAGTTGCGTGACCGAACCCCCGTAGAGGCCGGCGCTCGCGACTATGTGGTCGCCGGAACCGGCAAGCGAGGCGAACGTGATGAATTGCGCTGAGAGTCCGCTGCCGGTTGCGACCGCGCCGAGCCCGTTCTCGAGGCTCGCGACCCGCTCCTCGAAGCTGGCCACGGTCGGATTCGCCAGCCGGCTGTAGATGTTGCCGTACTTCTGCAGTGCGAACCGGGCCGCGGCATCCTCGGTCCCGTCGAAGACGAAGGCCGTGGACTGGTAGATGGGCAGGGCGCGCGCCCCGCTCACCGCATCCGGAATGTTCCCCGCGTGGATTGCCCTGGTTCTGAAGCCGTACTCGCGATCCGCCATGGCTTCACGCTACCGTCCGAGCGCGTGCGACGAGTTCCCTTGACCTATTCATTACAAGTGCCACGAAACATGACGGTCCGCGCGTGTTGCTTGCTCGTCAGCGGCACACGCGGATCCGGGCGAATATCAGCGCCAGCCGGGGAGCCAATAGTGCAGCTGGATGAACCACCAGGGTGCTTGC
>CAYRUW010000074.1:0-1564 GCA_964427465.1 uncultured Diaminobutyricimonas sp. | reverse complement strand
TCAGCGCCAGCCGGGGAGCCAATAGTGCAGCTGGATGAACCACCAGGGTGCTTGCGCGCCCGTCCACAGCGGGAGGAAGAATGCGCTCACGAGCGCCGCGAATATCAGGAAGATCGCGACCGTGCGGATGCCGCTGATCCGCCGCCACTGAGCGTCGTTCCTGCTGCCGAGCACGAGCCCGATCGCGAACGTGAGCGCGAGGATCAGATACGGCTCGAACACGATCGTGTAGAACTGGAACACCGTGCGGTTCAAGTACAGCAGCCAAGGCAGGTACCCGGCCGCGAGCCCCGTGAGGATGAGCCCGACCCGCCATTCGCGCCGCCGCGCGAACCGGTAGACGAGGTAGCCCGCCGCGGCAACGGCCGCCCACCAGATGATCGGGTTCGCGATTCCCGTGATCGACTGGCCGCACGAGGCGAAGCCGCAACCGTTCTCGCCTTCGCCGATGCTCGCGTAGTACATGCTCGTCGGCCGGATGAGCAACAACCACGTGAGCGGGTTCGCCTGATATGAGTGCGGACGGTTCTCGCCCACGTGGTAGTCGTACATCGACACCTGGTAGTGCCACCAGCTCTGCAGATCCAGCGGAACCCACGCGAGCGCCCCGGTCCACGGCTCGCCCATGGTCTGTGCCCAGTCCCGGTAGTAGCCGCCGTCGGTGACGAACCATCCGGTCCATGTGGCCAGGTATGCGATCGCGGCGATCGGCACAATCAGCAGGAAGCTCACCGGGGCCTGCTTGAACGCGGTGCCGCTCCACCAGAACGGAATGCCCGCCTTTCGCCTGGACACCGCGTCGACGGCGAGCGTGTACACGGCGAAGAACGCGAGAAAGTACAGTGCGTTCCACTTCACTCCCGCGGCGAGCCCGAGCACGAGTCCGGCACCGATCAGCCACGGTCGCCACCAGAGCGCCGGCCCCCAGTCGACGGGCCTGCCGGCGAGCTCGCGACGGGCGACCCAGCCGGCCAAGCGCCGCTCGGTCCACCATCTATCGAGCAGGATCGCGCCGAAGCCGAGCAGTACGAGCAGGGTTACGACGCCGTCGAGCAGAGCCACCCTGCTCATGACGATCGCATTCCCCTCGATCGCGAGCAGTCCGCCTCCGATCACCGTGAGCGTCGTGGAACGGAACAGGGCCTGCGCGAGCACCATGACGAGCACCACGGTGAGGATGCCGGCGAGCGCCGTCGCGAGACGCCAGCCCACCGGGTTCGGTCCCACAAGTGCCATGCCGGCGGCGATAAGCCACTTGCCCAGCGGCGGATGCGCGACGAAGCTCGGCGCGTCCAGGTACACGTCCGGTCTCCCGCCGGCGAACTGGTCGTTCGCGCCCTCCGGCCACGACCCCTCGTAGCCCAGGTGCATGAGACTGTACGCGTCTTTCGCGTAGTAGGTCTCGTCGAAGACGAGCTCGCCCGGATGCCCGAGGTTCCAAAGCCGGAGTATCGCCGCGAGCAGTACGACCGCGGCGGGACCGCCCCAGCGCCACAATCGCCGACGGCGCGGGGTCGAGAGCGTCCGCTGCCACCAGTCGTCAAGGCGCGAGCCGCGTGGCTCG
>CAYRUW010000073.1:0-7666 GCA_964427465.1 uncultured Diaminobutyricimonas sp. | reverse complement strand
TCCGCTCGAGCAAGCAGCGGTCATCACGGGACCGGTCAAGCTGCACGGTGCGGACATCCACGTGCCCGACTTGCGCGGCGGTTTCAGTCACCTGATCGCGGCACTCACGGCCGAGGGCCGATCCACGATCAGCAACGTGGGCATCATCAGTCGCGGCTACGAGCATTTCAGCGACAAGTTGCAGCAGTTGGGAGCCGACTTCAGCTTCGGGGGATAATCCTCTGGTGCCTTCTTCTTCGCCTTCCCGATCGCGTTCGCCGAAGAAACGCAGATCAGAGAAGACGCTCTTGTGGCGGATCGTCGCCGCGATCCTGATCCCGATTCTCGAGCTCATGGCCTCGTGGCACGTGCACGACGGTCATAAGGTGCCCAGGCACGGCGCGTTCGTTCTGGCCCCGAACCACTTCAGCGAGATCGACCCGCTGATCACCGGCTATGCGATGTGGAAGCAAGGGCGAGTGCCGCGCTTCCTCGCCAAGGCGTCGCTGTTCCGCAGCCGGCTGCTCGGCGGCCTGTTGCGTGCAACAGGGCAGATTCCGGTCGAGCGTGCCGGTGTGGGTCGTGCCAGCGATCCGCTGGCCGCTGCAAACGAGCTAGTGCGACGCGACCTCGCCGTGATCATCTACCCGGAAGGCAGTCTCACTCGCGATCCCGATCTTTGGCCCATGCGCGGTAAAACGGGTGCTGTGCGGATGGCGTTGCAAGCCGGCGTTCCGATCATCCCGGCCGCGCACTGGGGAACCCAGCACATCATGGCCCGGTACTCGAAGAAGATCAGTTTCTTCCCTCGCAAACGGGTGGACGTGAAGTTCGGCGACCCGGTCGACCTCTCAGAGTTCGCCGGACGGCCGCTCGACTCGGCGACGCTCACCGCCGCCACTAGCGTCGTCATGGATGCGGTGACGGCGCTCTTGGAAGACTTGCGCGGCGAGAGTGCACCCGAAGAGCGCTGGGACCCGGCCAAGCACAACCAGAAGGAGACCGGACGTTTTGACTGAGGCAGCATCCCGGCACTCCCGCCAGCCGGCCGAGCGTGCGCCGGCGGGCAACGGTTCAGGCAGGCGGCTGGCCGTGCTCGGCGCGGGCAGCTGGGGCACGACGTTCGCGAAAGTGCTGGCCGACGGCGGAGCCGAAGTGGCGATCTGGGCGAGGCGCCCCGAGGTCGCCAGGGAGATATCCGAGTCGCGGCGCAACAGCGACTACCTGCCGGGGATCAACCTGCCCAGCGGCGTTTGGGCCAGTCCCCGGTTGCCGGAGGTGATCGACGGTGCCGAGCAAGTGTATTTCTCGGTGCCGAGCCAGTCGCTTCGCGAGAATCTGCAATTCGTGCGCGACCTCATCCCTGCCGGTGCGATCGTCGTGTCGCTCATGAAGGGCGTCGAGATGAGCACGCGGTTCCGGATGAGCCAGGTGATCCAGCAGGAGCTGCGCATCGACTCCTCGCGCATTGCGGTCGTGTCCGGGCCGAATCTGGCGCTCGAGATCGCGCGCGAGCAGCCCACGGCATCCGTGGTCTCTTCGAGCGATTTGCGCACCGCGACCGAGGTCGCGCTGGTCGCGACGAACCCATACGTGCGCTCGTTCGTGAACACGGATGTCGTGGGCACCGAGTTCGGCGGCGTGCTCAAGAACCTCATCGCGGTCGCGATCGGCATCGTCGACGGCGTCGGCTACGGGGAGAACACGAAAGCGTCGATCATCACTCGGGGACTCGTCGAGATGACCGATTTCGCGGTCGCCTACGGCGCCCGGCCGGAGACGCTTTCGGGATTGGCCGGGCTCGGCGACCTGATCGCGACGTGCGAGTCGAAGCTGTCGCGCAACAACACGGCCGGCCGGCTGCTCGGCCAGGGCTACAGTTTCAAGGATGTCGTGCGGCAGATGAACCAGACCGCCGAAGGACTGGCCTCGGTGGCGCCGATCCTGGAACTGGCGTCGGCGAAGGGCGTCGACATGCCAATCGTGAGCCAGGTTGCAGAGGTGCTGGCCGGTACGCTGGCTCCGCGCGACATCGCGCCGCACCTGACCACGGACACCGACCTGCCTCAGGGCGAATAACCCGACGTTTGCGAGGAGCCCGCATTGATCCGAGTCGCGCTACTTTTCGGCGGACGCTCTAGCGAGCACTCGGTCAGTTGCGCGACCGCGGGCGGCGTGCTCTCGGCGATCGACCGGACCAAGTACGAGGTCATTCCGGTGGGCGTGACTCGCGAGGGCGCGTTCGTACTCGAGTCCGACGACCCGGCAAGACTTGAGATGAGCGGCGGGCTGCCGTCGGTGAACGACAACGGAACTCGCGTGCTCTGGCCCGACTCCGCCGCTTCGAGGGAACTGCGGGTGTCCGATTCGGGCGGCGTGCGCTCGCTCGGCGAAATCGACGTGGTGTTCCCGATCCTGCACGGCCGATTCGGCGAAGACGGCACCGTGCAGGGGATGCTGGAACTGCTCGGGCTGCCGTATGTCGGTGCGGGCGTGCTCGCTTCCGCCGTCGCGATGGACAAGCACTACACGAAGACGGTGCTGCAGCACGCGGGCATCGCCGTTGCGCCCTGGCACACGGTCACGCCGAGGCAGTGGGCGGATGCGCGCGGCGAGGTGATCGAGCGGGCTTCGGGACTCGGCTGGCCGTTGTTCGTAAAGCCCGCACGCGCCGGTTCGAGTGTGGGCGTGAGCCGGGCCGACGGGCCGGCGGAGCTCGGCGAGGCCATCGACAAGGCGTTCGCGGAGGACTCCAAAGTGCTCATCGAGACCACGATCGTCGGTCGCGAGGTGGAGTGCGCGGTGCTCGCAGGGCGATCCGGCGGTGCGCCGAGGGTGTCGCTCGCCGGCGAGATCGTCACCGCCGACGACGAGTTCTACGATTTCGACGCGAAGTACCTGGATTCGGGTGCCGCCGAGCTGGTCTGCCCGGCCGAGCTGCAACCAGGGCAGCTCGCCGAGATGCAGCAGATCGCCGCGACGGCGTTCACCGCGATCGACGGTTCCGGACTCGCCCGCGTGGACTTCTTTCTCACCGACGAGGGTTTCGTGGTGAACGAAGTGAACACGATGCCCGGCTTCACCCCGATCTCGATGTTCCCGAAGTGCTGGATAGCGAGCGGCGTGAGCTATCCCGACCTGATCGACGAATTGATCGAACTGGGGCTCGAGACGGTTCGGTAGCCGCAATGCCGGGCCCGCCAGCGCCGGGCGCTGCCTGCCGCGGGAAACGCCCGGTCAGCCCGTGCGGCCCTCGAAGACTTCGTCGAGCGAGATGCATTCGCGCTCGGCGGGGATCTGCGAGACGGCGTTCGCCAGGTCGGTGAGCGCCGTGCCGCCGCTCACATAAGTGCCGTCGACCACCACTTCGATTGCGGGGTCGCGGCCGTAGGTCGTGAAGACGGTGACCGGCTCTTCGCTCGCGTCTCGCAGCCAATGCACGCCCCGCACTTCGACGCACGCGAGCTGTGAAGTGGGATCGGGTACCGGTACGCCGCAGCGCAGCAGCACGAGAGCGGGTTCGCCCCACGCTCCCGTCGCTTGCGCGTCGGTCTCGCGGATCTTGAGCGTCGCGACCATTTCCGGCAGGGCGACGATCACTCTTGCGCATTCGGGGTTCGCCGCGTCCTCGGCGGGGTCCATGCTCACGATGCCGGCGCATCCGGTGAGGGCCAGCAAGAGCGCGGCCGCGAAGGCCCCGGCCGTCATTCGTCGCATCATCGACAGGCTACCGTGTTGGCATGGCAACAGCGGATCGTCCCGGCTCGGCCGCGGGTCGGCATGGGGTGGCAGGCCCCGGTTCTGCTGGGGGCCAGGGCGCGGCAGAGCGCGCGGGTGGGGCAGAGCCGGCGGCTGCGGCGGAGAGCCTGGGTTCGATCGGCGAACTCGAGGCCCTGCGGCGGATCTTCCCGCGACTGCCTCGCGCGCATGCCACGCTGCTGGGCCCCGGGGACGACGCCGCGGTGATCGCGGCAGCGGACGGCAGGTTCGTGGCCACGACCGACATGATGGTGCACGGGCCGGATTTCCGGCTGGCGTGGTCCACGCCGTTCGACCTCGGCTGGAAGGCTGCCGCATCCAACCTCGCCGACATCGCCGCGATGGGCGCTACGCCGAGCGCCCTGCTCGTCGCGCTCGCCGCGCCGGTCTCGACCGATGTCGGCTTCCTGGAACGGTTCGCCGACGGCTTGCGCGAAGCGTGCGTCGCGATGGCGCCGGGATGCGGCGTGGTTGGCGGTGACCTCTCGGTCGCGGACGCGGTCACGATCGCGGTCACCGCGTTCGGCGACCTGCGCGGGCGTCCTCCCGTGTTGCGCTCGGGCGCGCAGCCCGGCGATATCGTCGCCGTCGCGGGGGAGCTCGGGCTCGCCGCGGCCGGCATCCGCTTGTTGTTCGAGCACGCCGTGGACGAGCTAGGGGAGCCTTCGGCCGACCGCTTGGAGTCGCTGCGCGAGCGGTTCCCGCGCGAACTCGAGGCGCAGTTCCGGCCGCGTCCGCCGATAGCCGCCGGTGAGCAGGCCGCCGTCGCGGGTGCGACCGCCATGCTCGATGTGAGCGACGGCCTCGTGATCGATGCGAGGCGCATCGCGCGAGCGAGCGGGGTCGCGATCGACGTGGATTCTTCGGCGGTGGGCTCGGCCGATGCCCTGCACGGCGGCGAGGATCACGCCTTGCTCGCCACATTCCCTGCAGGTGCGGCGCTCCCGGCCGCGTTCCGTGCGATCGGCGGGGTCGAGGCGAGCGCACCGGGCCGGCCGGAGGGCTTGTACGTGGACGGCGTGCGCCATGATGAGCGCGGCGGCTGGGACCCGTATGCCGACTGGAACGGCCGCGCCGGCTGAACCCCGCGCTGTACCCCGCGCTCTGAACCGCGCGGTGAACGCCGCCTGAGCCGACCGCATAGCGAGCGGGTGCCGGTAGCCGGCGTCAGGACGGGCGAGCGCCGGCAACCGGTGTCAGGCCGACCCGAGCCAGTACACGGCGGTCTCGCCGTAGTTCTTCCGGCGTTCGAGCGCTAGCCCCGCGGGCCACTCCGGTTCCGGTTCGCGAGCCGGGCGTTCCACGACCACGACGGATGCCGGGTGCAGCCTCGGAACCAGAAACGCCAGATCGGCCATCGCCTTCGCCGCAGGGAGCTCGTAGGGCGGGTCGAGGAATACGACGTCCCACGTCGAGTCGTCGTCGGACAAGAACGATTGCACGGTTCGCTCCGCGACGGCGATTTCCGGGGCCCGACCGGTCGCTTGCCGGCGAACCAACTCGGCATTGGCTCGAGCGATGCGGGCAGCAGCAGCGGCCTTGTCGACTAGCGCGATCGTCGCTGCACCTCGCGACGCCGCTTCGAGTCCGAGTGCGCCCGAACCGCAATACAGGTCGAGCACGCGTGCTCCGGCGATTGCGTCGCGGGCGTCGAGCGAACTGAAGATCGCCTCGCGAACGCGGTCGCTCGTCGGTCGCGTGCCTGCCGAGGGCACTTTGAGCCGTAGCGATCCGGCGAACCCCGCGATGATCCGAGTCATGGCCCGACGAGCCTACCCGGCGGTGGTGCGCCCCTGCCGCCCGCCGGGTGCATCCGATCGTTCCGCCATGCCGGCCGCGGCGCCATAGCGCCCCGCGCCTGGTCAGGTGCATGGCCAGTCGTCGGATTGCAGGTTCTGCGCCGCCGTTCGATGTGGGAGTCGGCAACTCGGGCTCCGGGAAGTCCGGCGCGAATTGGGGACTGGCCACAACGGGTTCGCGATCGGCGCAGCGCTTGCACGACAATCGCAGCATGACCAGCGTCGACCAGACCCCGAAGCCGTCGTTCACCAAGTCCATGTTCCTGGGCCAGATGCAATCCGAACTGGTCATGCCGTATCCGAGGATGGACGAGGCCGAGCGAGCGAAGGTCGAGGCCGCCGCGGCGTCCGCACGGGAGTTCCTGGCAGAGTCGTACGACCCGATGAAAGCAGAGCGCGAGGGCTGGGTCGGCGACGACACCATCCGGGAACTCGGCGAACGCAAACTCACCGGCCTGTTCGTCGAGGAGGAGTACGGCGGGCTGGGGCTGAGCCAGAGCGGCTACTGCAAGGTCATGGAGGAGTTCGGCAAGGTCGACGGGACCCTCACGGTCGTGATGGGCGTGCATCAGTCGATCGGCACGAAGCCGCTGTGGCTCTACGGCACCGACGAGCAGAAAGAGCGCTGGCTGCCCGATCTCGCAGCCGGCCGCAAGCTCGCCGCGTTCGTGCTCACCGAACCGAACGTGGGCTCGGATGCGTACAACCTCGAGACCCGTGCCGAACGCCAGAGCGACGGCTCGTGGCTGCTCAACGGCGAGAAGCGCTGGATCGGCAACGGAGACCGGGATGTGCTCACCGTTTTCGCGCGCAGCGACCTCGGTCACGTCGCGCTCATCGTCGAGAAGGGTATGGCCGGGCTCGAGACCGGGCCCCGGTTCGAGACCCTGGGACTTCGGGCGAACCGGTTGCAGCGAGTGCGGTTCAAAGACGTCCGCGTTCCCGCCGAGAACCTGCTCGGCGAGCCCGGCGACGGGTTCCGGATCGCGATGAACACGCTCAACAACGGGCGGATGTCGATGGGCACCGGAATCGCCGGCGGCATGAAGCGGTTCCTCGACCTCGCGCTCGAGCACACGACGAGCCGTCATCAGTTCGGCCGGCCCTTGATCGACTTCGAACTGGTCGAGCAGAAGCTCGCCTGGATGGCGACCGAGATCTACGCGCTCGAGTCGGCGTCGTTCCTGACCACGGGCCTTGTGGACCGTGGCGAGGCCGACTTCTCGCTCGAATCGGCGATGATGAAGGTCGAGGCAAGCGACGTGGGCTGGTACGCACTCAACCGCGCGTTCCAAGTGCACGGGGGCGAAGCGTTCATGCACGATCATCCGCTCGCGAAGGCGCTGCGCGACTTCCGCATCTTCCCGATCTTCGAGGGCTCGAACGATGTCATGCGGGCATACGTCGCGCTCAACGGGCTAAAAGCGCTCAGCGAAGACCTGCCGGATATCGGCAGCCTCAAACTCAGCGACCCGATCAAGGCGATCGGCGAGCTCGTGCCGTACGTCTCCGGGCGGATCACCCGGGCGATCCGGCCGGAACGGCTCACGGATGCGCACGAGGTTCTGGACAAGCGCGTAGCTGCAGTCGCGGAGCAGACGGTTCGCTTGCGCGACGGTGCGGAGGCGGCGCTGCGCAAGTACGGCAAGAAGGTGCAAGAACGACAGCTCGTGCAGAAGCGGCTCGCGAACGCCGCCGCGGGCATCTACACCCAGGTTGCGGTGATCGGGCGCGCGACCTCGACCTTCGAGCGCGAAGGCCTGCAGATCTCGGGTGCGGAGAAGACGGTGGCGATCAACTACTTGAAGCGGGCCGAGCGTGAGGTCAACCGGCAGTTGCGGGGCCTCGAGGTCAACGACGACGAGTTCGTGGCCCAAATCGGCCGTTCGGTGCGACAGTCTGGCGGGTACGCCTTCGACATCTAGACGTCGGCATTCAGCCGCGATCTCGATCCGGCGTCGCACAGCGGCGGGTCGATTCGGGTTCCCGCAAGCGCGAGGAGCGAATAGCTCGGCGGCGCCGCGCCCCGGATCGCTGGAGAACCCGGCGGAGGAGGCGCACAGTAACCTCGAAACGTGAGTTCGCCGTTCGATGTGAAGCTTTCGAGCGCTCTCGGCGGCCGAAGCGCC
>CAYRUW010000072.1:0-7707 GCA_964427465.1 uncultured Diaminobutyricimonas sp. | reverse complement strand
GACATCTACTCGCTGGGCATAGTCGCCTACGAGGCGCTCGCCGGCCGCCGCCCGTTCACCGGGGAGTCGCAAGTCGCGATCGCGATGGCTCAGATCAACGAGACACCGCCGGATCTGCCGGCCACGGTCGCCGAACCGGTGCGCAACCTGGTGCTCTCGTGCATTGCGAAGCGACCCGAGGATCGTCCGGCATCCGCAGCGCACTTGACTCGCGCCGCCGAAGCCCTGCGGCGTGGCGACGTCGTCGCCGCGGAGGCGGCGGTGCCGGGGGTCGCGGGGGCAGACGGCCTGGCCGTGTTCGGCGACGTTCCGTCGGATGCGCCCACCCGGCTGATGACGACCCAGCACGAGCAGACCCCGACATCCGCGCTGCCCACCGAGAGCCGCAAGCGCAGCCCGTGGACGTGGCCGCTGATCGCGCTCATCGCCCTGCTTGCCATCGTCATCGTGGGGGCGCTCATCGCATTGCTCTTGCAGAACGACGAACCGCCGCCGGTGCCGACCGAGACGTCTCCGACCAGTTCGGCACCGCCGTCTCAGACCTCGAGTGCGCCTCCTTCGCCGACCCAGGAGCTAGTCGCTCTCGGCAGTGGCGAGCAGTTCATCGGCATGACCGAGAGCCAGTTCCGGGCCGCGATCGACGAGCTGGGCTTGAACGCGTCGGTGCGCACCGGGAACTCGGCGGCAACGGCGGCAGACGTCGGAAAGGTGTACCACGTCGACCCGACAGGCAACGTTCGCCCGGGGACGACGATCACCGGGTTGATCTATGGGCCGGTGGCGACACCGCCTGCCCCGACCGCGGTCACTGCGCCTGGCGGCCCACACCCCGTCGAGTCGACTGTGCAGATCACGTGGCCCCGCTACGAACGATGCCCCGCAGACATGCCGCTCTCGGGATACACATTCAGTGTCGAGAACGGCACTGCGAGCCGGGCCAACCCGGTCGGCGCGGATGCCACGAGCATGGAGATCACCCTGCCCGAGGAGCCGGGTCAGACACGGGTGGTCTATCGGGCCAATTGCGGCGACCTTGCGTCGGAAAGCTCAGGCGAGACGGTGATCACGAGCCAGTGATCCCGGGTTGGCTGCCGGCAGCCGTTACACTCGTTGCACAGCAAGAGGTTGCAACGGTGAATGCGCAACCTTGGCCGCCCTGCACAGCCCTGGAGTCTTTGTGACCGACAGCACCACGCAATCCGTGCGCCTGCTGGCCGGACGGTATGAGGTCGGCCGGTTGCTGGGGCATGGCGGAATGGCCGATGTGCACTTGGGCCACGACACGAGGCTCGGCCGGCAAGTCGCGATCAAACTGCTCAAGCCCGCGCTTGCCAACGATCCTGCGTTCCGGGTCCGTTTCCGGCAGGAAGCTCAGGCCGCCGCTCGGATGGCCCACCCCACGATCGTGCGCGTGTTCGACGCGGGCGAGGAGACGGTGCTCGACGGCAGCGGACTCGAAGTGCAATTGCCGTTCATTGTGATGGAGCACGTCGAAGGCCGCCTGCTGAAGGATGTGCTGACCGACGGCCCGCTTGAGCCTTCCGAGGCTGCACGGATCGCGGCGGGCGTGCTCACCGCCCTCGAGTATTCGCATCGGGCCGGCGTCGTGCACCGCGACATCAAGCCCGGCAACATCATGATCACGGCTTCGGGCCAGGTCAAGGTCATGGATTTCGGCATTGCCCGGGCGATCTCCGAATCGGCCGCGACACTGGCCCAGACAACCGCGATCCTCGGCACCGCCCAGTACTTCTCACCGGAACAGGCGCGCGGAGAGTCGGTCGACGCGCGCGCGGACCTGTACTCGACCGGTGTCCTGCTCTTCGAACTGCTGACCGGCCGCACACCGTTCCGAGGCGACACTCCCGTTGCGGTCGCGTATCAGCACTTGAGTGAAGTACCGGTTGCTCCGAGCGTGCTCAACCCTGCCGTTCCGCCCGCGTTCGACGCGGTCGTGCTGCGCGCCCTCGCGAAAGACCGGTTCGAGCGGTTCCAGGACGCCGCCGAATTCCGTGCCGAGGTCGAAGCGGCCGCTTCCGGTCGCGCGGCGACAGCCGCACCTTTGCCCGGTTCCAGCGAGCCCGGATTCGACACGACCGTGTTCGGCGTGGAGCCGACCTCGGCTGCGGTCACTGAAGCCACTGTGCGCCAGCTCACTGTGGACGAGGATTCGCGAGTCGCGCGAACCCAGTCCCGTCCGCCCGTGGCGTGGATCTGGGCGGGTATCTCGATGATGGTCGCGGTCGTGATCGCGGTCGTGATCTGGGTCACCAACCTGGCACCGCCCGAGATCGCGAACTCGGCATCTGTGCAAGTGCCTGATATCGTCGGCGAGACCTGGGAGGCGGGCGAGCAGACGCTGCTCGACGCGGGCTTGACCGCGAGACAGTTCGTAGAGCCCAGCGAGACCGTTCCCGAGGGCACGATCATCCGCACCGACCCGAGCGGAGCCAACGAAGACCGTGTGGAGCCCGGGTTCACCGTGCAAGTGTGGGTTTCGGCAGGACTGCCTACAGTAGCCCTGCCGCAGATTGAGGGGCTCTCGGTCACGGCGGCCATCGAGCGCCTGCAGGAGGCCGGTCTGCAGGTCGGTCAGCGGATCAGCTCGAACTCGCCTAACGTTCCGAAGAACCAGGTGATGCGCGCGGTGCCGCAGGACGGGGTCCTCGACGATCGCAAGGTGGAGCAGGGAGCGACGGTCGACCTGATCGTCAGCACGGGCCTGGTCACCGTGCCCGACGTGCGCGGACTGTCGTCGGCCGAGGCGAACTCCAAACTGTCGGCTCTGCAATTGACCGTGGGGGTAGAGCTGGATTCGACGTGCTCAGGCGGCGAGGTGAGCTATCAGTCGCTCGCTCCCGGTGACCGGCCACAGCATTCGCCGATCACGATCCACATCTGCACCGGCTGATCGAACGGTCGACCGAGCTAGAGCTTCACGAGCGGCGCGAGGTGCTTGGCGGTCTCAGCCGCCTCCGGCAGGCCGCAACTCGCGAGCCAATTGCCGAGCATCCGGTAGCCGCCTTCGGTGAGCACCGATTCCGGGTGGAACTGCACGCCGACCACGGGTGCACTCTCATGACGTAGGCCCATGATCACGCCCCCGAGGGTGCGCGACGTCACGGTGAGCTCGGCTGGAACGGTGCCGTCGACGACGGCGAGCGAGTGGTAGCGCGTTGCGGTGAACGGCTGCGGCACGCCTTCATAGAAGGCGCTGCCGTCGTGTTCGATGCGCGAAGTCTTGCCGTGCATGAGTTCTTCGGCATGGGTCACCGTGGCGCCGAGAGCCTCGGCGACCGCCTGGTGTCCGAGGCACACTCCCAGCAGCGGGGTGCCGGTCTCGATCGCAGCATGAACCAACGGCACCGACACCCCGGCCTCGGCTGGAGTGCCGGGGCCCGGGGAGAGCAGCACGGCATCGTATTCGCGCAAGACTTCGCCGGCGGCTGCGGCCTCGAATGAGTCATTGCGAGTCACGACGGTGTCCGCGCCCAGCTGCAATAGGTAGCCGTTGAGCGTGTAGACGAAGCTGTCGTAGTTGTCGATCACGAGCACTCGGGTCATGGTGCCACCGTCGCTTCGACCGGGGTCACCAGTTGATTGACGAACGGAAAGACCCAGAGCATGAGCGCCGCGAGCACTGCTGCCGCGAGGGCAGCGAGCATGACAATCCGCAGCCACAGCGGTCCGGGCAGTGCGCGCCACAAAGCCGCGTACATCACCGTCCTCCTGCCTGCACGAGTTCTGCAATCTGGTCGGGAGCGCCGCCCGCGCGCGGATACCATTCCTCAAAAACACCGTACGCGATTAGCCGCTCGTCCGCAGAGAACAACGGGTTGCACGTGGTGAGCGTTATCACGCGATCGACGGCGGCGATGCCGGGCGATTGCGGCACCGGTTCGAGCACCGAGACCGAGCTGGGCACCACGTACTCGAGGCTGCGGAAGGCGTATCGGTACCAGCCGTCTGCGGTTTCCACATAGATGGGGTCGCCCACGCGCAGTTCGTCGAGGTGCCGGAACGGTGCGCCGTAGGTCGTGCGGTGGGCGGCGACCGCGAAGTTGCCGACCGCCCCTGGCATTTGCGTGTCAGGGTAGTGACCGATTCCGGTTTCCGCGCTGTTCAGGACGTCGAAGCCGACGCCTTGGGCGATAGCGCGCGAATAGTCTGCGCCGAGCCGTGGCACGATGAGGGTCGCGAACGCCTTGCCGTATCCGGGGGCCTCGCGCACGATCGGGGTACCCGGATCCGGTTGGGGGCCGGCCTGCCCTGAATCGTCCGTTCCTGGTTCGTCGGTTCTTGGCTCGTCGGTCGTGGCCTGTTCGGGTTCGCGGTCGTCCACCGGCGTGCTCGCTTGTTCGCCGGCCGCCCACCGCTGACTCAGCCGACCGGCGGCATCCTGCTGCTGTGCGCCCACCACGAGGTCATTGACGAAGAGCTGCCAGCCCAGGAACAGCACGATGAGCACCGCGACCGTGATGAGCAATTCGCCGATCACGCCGAGAACGCTCCCTCGCCGGGTCGACCGGGCGCGCCGTCTGCCCCGCGGACGCAACGGCGCATCCGCGGTCGGGTCGGTCATATCGAAATTCTAGGGCGTGCCAGCTGCCTGCCACACGGTGGCGAACGAAGGTCCGCAGCCGGATGCGCGATCACTGAACGGCAGGCGCCGCTCGTCCTACTAGGATCGGGGACATGGCTCGAACAGGACAGTCTTCCGCCGAGAACCAGACCAACCGCGGTGGTGGCGACGCTCCCAACCCGGTGTGGTTCAAGCCGCTCATGTTCGGGTTCATGCTCGTCGGCTTGGTCTGGATCATCGTGTTCTACTTGAGCAACACGCGGCTGCCGATCCCCGGTCTCGACGCGTGGAATCTGCTCATCGGTTTCGGGATCATGTTCATCGGCTTTCTGATGACGACCCGGTGGCGCTGACCCACACCCAGCACTCTCGTCGTTGCGCGCGAACCGTCGTGCCGTGAACGATCCGGCGGTTTCCGCCATTAGCAGCAGCCACCTGAAGATCGGGTGCCGATCCGGTCAGAATCACATGGGTGTAATTTATCCCCACTGTGGATGCGGCTGTGGATAGATCGTCAGTAGCTGATGAAATAGCGTGACAGCAGCGCGGCCAGCACGAGTACGAAAACGCCGATCAGACCGAGCGCTTGCAAGCCATGCTGCGACCGGCGCCGAGTCGCCATGAACACGAGCCCGGCCAGGGCGCCCGCGATGACACCGCCGAGGTGGGCCTGCCATGCGATGCCCGGCACGAAAAAGCCGATCGCGAGGTTGAGCGCGATCACGACGAGCAGTTGGGTGGAGTTGACACCGAGCCGGCGCTGGATGATGAAGAACGCGCTGAACAGCCCGAACACCGCTCCGGATGCGCCGACGACCGGCGTTCCGGGTGCGAGCACCATCATGGCTGCAGAACCGCCGAGCCCGCTCAAGAAGTAGAGCACCAGGAACCGGACCCGGCCGAGCATCGCTTCGAGTGCGACGCCGAACAGGAACAGCGCATACATGTTGAACAAGATGTGGAACAGTCCGGCATGGGCGAACAACGAGGTCACGAGCCGCCACGGCTCGGCGATCGTCCACGGCGGGTAGTAGAACAAGTGCTGCCCGACCGTTCCGCCGGTGCCGCCCGTCACGAACATCAGCAGGAACACGACGAGGTTGATGCCCACGAGCGTGTAGGTCGCCACGGGCCGCCCGCTGGAACCCGAGAACGCGCTCAGGATCCTCGGCTTGGTCCGTGGCGCGTTGCGGCTCGCCTCCCGCGTGCATTCGGGGCAGTGCACCCCGACCGGTGCCTGATTCTGGCATTGGCCGCAGATCGTGCGGCCGCACCGCTGGCAGAGCACCCAGCTCTGCCGATCTGGATGCCGATAGCAGTAGTTGGCCGCCGGACCGGTTGCGGTTTCGCTCACGAAGCCCCGCTCACTCCTCGGTGACGGTCACTCGTTCGATCACGACGTCTTCGAGCGGTTTGTCGCGCGCATCCGTCGGCACGCTCTCGATCGAGTCGACGACGCGCTTGGATTCCTCGTCGGCGACCGCGCCGAAGATGGTGTGCTTGCCCTGCAGCCAAGGGGTGGCGGTGGTCGTGATGAAGAACTGCGAGCCGTTTGTGCCACCACCGGTGATCCGGTCGGGTCCGGCGTTGGCCATTGCGAGCAGGTACGGCTCGGTGAAGGCGAGTTCCGGGTGGATCTCATCGTCGAATTGATAGCCGGGGCCGCCCGTGCCCTGCCCTAGCGGGTCGCCCCCCTGAAGCATGAAGTCCTTGATGACACGGTGGAAGATCACGCCGTCGTAGAGCGGATCGTGCGACTGCTTGCCGGTGCCGGGGTGGGTCCATTCGATCGAACCGCTGGCAAGCCCCACGAAATTGGCCACCGTTTTCGGCGCGTGGTTTCCGTAGAGGTTCAACCGGATGTCGCCGCGATTGGTGTGCAGGATGGCGGTGGCGGTGTGATTGGGCATCTGGCAATTCTCGCATAGCGCTGTCTGCTCGCTGACAGCGCCCACACAGACTGCTCGGATTCCATCGACCGCGGAACACGGGCAATGGCAGGATGAGATTGATTCGCCCGCGACAGCGATGGAGGTTCTCTATGGGTTCGACCAAGAAGCGCCAGCGCGAGCTGGTCAGGCTGAAGCGGAATGCGGGAGACGTCTGGGACGAGCAGCGCGCTGTGATCGACCACGCCAGGGCCGTGGTCAAGCAAGCAAGCCGCCAGGTTTCCGACTACGCCAGGAACGAGGTTTCGCCCCGCATCCGCAAGACCGTGGACGAACGGGTGAAGCCAGCAGTGGCCAGCGGCGCCAAGGCCACCCGGCATGCGGCATCCGTGACCCGCGACAAGCTCGCAGACGACGTGGTGCCGGCGGTCTCATCCGCCCTCGGTTCGGCCCTGAGCGCGCTCAACAAGGTCAAGCGCAAGGGCGAGCGGGAGGCGGCGAAGGCCGCACTTGAGCTACGGTCGGAGTCCAGGAAACTCGGAAAGAAGGTGGGTGTGATCAAGCCCTCGCCCGGCCCCGGCCGGTACATTCTGATCGGACTCGGCGTCGTCGCCGCGGCCGGTCTCGCCTACGCCGTGTGGCAGACGCTTCGAGCCGACGACGACCTCTGGATCGAGGACGAACCCGAACCGCTCGACCCGGAGCTTTCGGATGCCGGCGACGACGCGCCGGCCGCCCGGATCTGAATCGTCTCCTGCTGCACCGGTTCTCATCCGGCTGAGCCTGCGCGGATCGCCGTGGGCTGCCCATGGGCGGTGTGTACGGCAGGACCTCAGAAGCCGAGTCCGCCCCAGACCGCTCGCGCCCCGGCCTCACCGATCATCACGACCAGGGTCACGCTCACGGCCGCGACCGCGAGTGCCGCGACCGCGACGATGCTGCGGACGAGGATTCGCAGGCTTTTGCGCGTGCGGATGCTCGAGCGTTCGAGCACCAGTGAGGTCCAGACCCACTCGATCAGGCCGATGCCGAACAGGGCGATCGCCCACGGCAGCAGAAGCCGGCCCAGGTCGGCGTGGTGCTGGATCGGCGGTGTGAGCCCGACTGCCTCCTGCAACGCCTCGCCGCTGTTGACGGTGAGCGGAACGACGATCACGAGCGCCAGCCCCGCCAATGGCGTGACGATGCCGAGCCGCCTTGCGGCTGCCGGCCACACGGCATGCAGCACGACCGCGA
>CAYRUW010000071.1:0-7759 GCA_964427465.1 uncultured Diaminobutyricimonas sp. | reverse complement strand
CCCTCATGAGCCGCCAGGCACCGTCGAAGTCGGGCCGGGCGCGCTTGCGGGCGACCCTGCGGCTCGCCCGCCGCACGGCTTTGCGCGCCAAAGGTCGCAGTGCGCTTATCGCCGCCATGGTCGCCATTCCGGTCATGGGTCTCACCGGAGTCGCTGTGGTCGGAATGAGCATGGTGCCGACTCTGCAGGAGAAGATCGCCGTCGAACTCGGCGAGATGCAGGCGTGGGTGCGAGTCGTAAATGCACCGGATCCGACGTTGGAGCAGAGTCCGACCGAGCCCACGTGGTGGGAGGTCGAACGCGACAGGCGATACAACCCGACACTGCCGTCCGAAGTCGCGGACTACGTGTCCGTGCTCGACGTGCTCCCGCGCGGCACCGAGGTGGTCGGGATGCGCGACACATCGGTGACCGCGACCACCGCGACCGGGCAGGCCGGCATCCGGGCCACAGAGGGCGAGGCATGGCACCCGTCGTTCACCGGCCGATTCGACCTGATCGACGGACGAAGCCCCCGGAACGCCGACGAGATCGCCGTGACGGAAGCGGCCTTGCAACGATTCGGCGTGGCACTCGGCGACGAGGTCGAGTTGGTCTCCCCCGCCAAGAACGTGCGCGTCGTCGGCGTGATCGACGACGCGAGACTGCCCGACACCGAATCGCACATCTACGCGAAATGGGGCGCTCTGGTGCCCGACGACGGCACCGCTTTCGGCACCGACGGCACCTACTACCTGCCAGAACTCGAACTCGAGTGGGCGGACGTCGAGCAGATCAACGAGAGCGGAATCATCGCATGGTCGCGTTCGGTTCAACTCGATCCGCCGCCGGCCGGCACCTACCGGCTCAGCTACGACAACCCGCTGCAAGGCCTTGCGGTCACCGTTCTGACCCTGACCGGGGTAATCGGCGGTTTCGCCGTGTTCGAGGTGGCGCTATTGGCCGGGGCGGCGTTCGCGGTGGGCGCGCGGCGCGACCAGCGGATGCTCGCGACTGTCGCGAGCGTTGGCGGCACGAGGCGAACGCTCTTCCAGGTCGTCTCCTTCGGCGGCGTCGTGCTCGGCGCGATCGGCGGGCTCGTGGGCATCGGGCTGGGCATCGCAGGTGCCACGATGTTCATGCAAGCCACCCATGACGGCAGCGCCGTACAGTACTGGGGCTACCACGTGAACTGGCCGATCGTGGCCGGTATCGCGATCTTCGCGCTCGCGATCGGCTGGCTCGCGGCGCTTGTGCCCGCCGCAATAGCGTCGCGCGTCGACGTCGTCGCGGCACTGCGCGGAGCGCGTCGTCCGCCGAGAGCAAGCACGAAACGCCCCGTGTTCGGCGCGATGATCGTGGTCGCCGGCGTCGGAGTCGCGGTGCTCGGGGCAGTGCTGAACGGTATCGCAATGGACGTGGCCAGCATCATCCGCCATCCGACGCTCAGGATGATGGGAACCGCCCTCCTCTTCGCTGGTCCGGTGCTGGCACAACTCGGTCTCATCCTCGCCGCGCCCCTGATGCTGCGCTCGACAGCGCGGCTGTTCTCCCGTTTGGGGCTCGGAGCACGACTGGGCACGAGGGACGCCGCGCGCAACACCGGCCGGGCGGTGCCGGCCCTCGCGGCAATCACGAGCACCGTGTTCGTGGCGTCTCTGCTCATGGTCTTCATTTCATCCGGTGAAACAATGTCTCGGCAGTCGTATCAGTACTCGACGATGCCCGGGCAGGTCGAAGTGGAGATCGGTGAATATGTCGAGGACCATCCCGGACTTGCTGCGGATGTCGCCGCCGCGCTCGAGGAATCGTTCGACGTCTCGATCGTTCGCACGCTCGAGAGCGCTCCTGACTCCCCCGACTGGCGGGATCCTTCGCCGACCCGGCTCATGGCGGTGCCACAAGTCGATCCCGGTAAGGTGTGCCCCACACACCCGGACTCGCCCGACTACGATCCGGCATACGTGCCCGGCACCCCAGAGGCGGCCCGGGTGGAGCACAGCGACCCGCGTTGCACCAAAATGTCCTTCTACATCGGCACACAAGGCTGGGCCGACAAGATCTGGGTGGGCGACGAACGCGACCTCGCCCTGATCCTCGACGAACATTCGACGAGCGCGGACGAGCGGACGCTGTGGGCAGGCGGCGTCGTGTCGCTCTACGCGGAATACGTGCATGCAGACGGCAAGGTGCACCTGGAATGGTGGAGCGAGAAACAGTTGGTCGACGGCGACGCGAGCGACGCCGCCCGGAACCCTTTTCGCGAGCTGGCGCTCCCGGCCGTCTTGCACGAGCCGCAGGTGCCGATCCTGTTCGGCATGTTCATGCTGGAAGAAACCGCACACGAACTCGGCCTCGAAACGCGCCCGTCGCTCGTGCTCGCAGCCCTCGTCTCGCCCCCGAACGACGCCGACCACGATGCCATGCTCGCAAGTCTCGACGCGCTCCTGACGCCCGATTCCATGGGCTCGGACACGCTGTTCGCGCGAGTCGAGCAAGGTCCGTCCGCGTTCGCCGGGCCGAGCTTGTGGGGCTTGCTCGGCGCATCCGCCCTGATCACGCTCGCGGCGTCAGCCGTGGCAATCGGCCTCGCCCGAGTCGACGGACGCCGCGACGACGCCACGTTGCACGCTGTCGGCGGGAGCATCCGGGTGCGCCGGTCCTTTTCGTTCTGGCAGACCCTGGTGATCGCGGGCCTCGGCTCCATCGCCGGTGCCACGCTCGGCCTCGTGCCGGTCTGGGCGATGTCGCTCGCGGGAGGACACGGCACGATGCCGTTCGTGGCCCCGTGGCTGCACCTCGGGCTCGTAGTCGTCGTGCTGCCGATCGCTATCGCGATCGGTAGTTGGGTCACCGCGACCGGCACCCGGCAGTTGCAACGGGCGGTCATCGACTGAAACCGGCGGCGGATCGCGCGGTGTCGGCTGGGTGCCGGGCGTGGCCAGATTGCAGGGTGCTCACTTGGCGGCCGCGTACGTGTCGACGACGGAAACCGTCACCGGAAAGTCCAGCGGGAAGTCGCCGAACAGCAAGCGGCCCGCCTCCGCAGCGCACTCAGCGACGAGACCGGCGACCTCGTCGGCGAGGTCGGCCGGGGTGTGCACGATGACCTCGTCGTGCAAAAAGAACGCCAGATGGGGGCGCGCGGTGAACGGGCCTTCTGCGGTTCGCCAAAGCCCGTTTCGCAACGACGCCATCCAGCACAGAGCCCACTCCGCAGCAGTCGACTGCACGACGAAATTGCGGGTGAAGCGGCCCCACGCCTTGGCTTGGCTCCGCGCGCGACGCTCGTCCGCATCCGTCGCGTCGTCGGCGAAAGCGCCCTGCTGGGAATCGCGCCATGCCGCATCCGGCGACGGCGAACTCCGGCCGAGCAGCGAACTGACTCGTTCGCCGCGCTCGCCCGCGCGCGCCGCCGACTCGACCAAAGCGATCGCGCGCGGGTAGGCCTTCGCAAGCCGCGGCGCGACACGCCCGCTCTCGCCCTTCGTACCTCCGTACATCGCACCGAGCACCCCGTATTTGGCCTGTTCGCGCGTTTCCACCGCCCCGGCTTCGACGATACCCGCATACAGATCGGACCCTTTCGCAGCTGCCGCCAGCGCTGTGTCGCCCGAGAGTCCCGCGAGCACGCGTGGTTCGAGCTGCGCAGCATCCGCGACCACGAGCTTCCAGCCCTCGTCTGCGACCACCGCGGGTCGCACTTGGGCGGGAAGCTGCAGGGCACCCCCGCCGTTGGAAGCCCAGCGGCCGGTGACCACCCCGCCGGGTATGTACACCGGCCGGAATCGGCCGTCGCGCACCCACGTGTCGAGCCAGTGCCAGCCGTTCGCGCTCGCGAGCCTGGCCAGCTTCTTGTACTCCAGCAGCGGCCGGATGCCGGGGTGCTCGATGCGTTCGAGTTCCCACGACCTCGTGCTCGACACGTTCAAGCCCGCCCGCCGCAGGCTCTTGACCAGTTCCGGCGGCGAGTCGGGGTTCAGGCCAGGATCGCCGAACTCGTGCCGGATTACCGCGAGCAACTCTTGCAGCCGGGCCGGGCGGGCACCGGATGCGGGTCGTGCGCCGAGCAGTTCGGTCAGCACAGCGTCGTGCACGTCGGCACGCCACGGCAATCCCGCGAACGACATCTCCGCGGCGGCCAGTGCGCCAGCCGATTCGGCGGCCAGCAGCAAACCGAGCCGGTGACCGCCTGGCTCCGACGAGGCCAGGGCGCTCCGCTGTCTTCGGAACTCGGCGAGCGGATCCGGTGCGGGATCCTCGCCGCGCAAGTCGAATAGTGCGCCTGGTTCGTGTTCTTGCGCGGCAGGAAGCGAATCCCACGGGTCTTCCTCGGCCGTGGCGAGTTCTGTTTGCGACGCAAAGACCGAGTTGCGCAGGATCGCGTGGCACAACCGCAAGTCGTGGCACCGCTCTACGCGCACACCTTGCTGCAGCAGTCGTGGATACCAATATGCGGTGTCGTGCCACACCCAGCGCGGGTGTTGCCGCTCGCGCTCGGCCACCCAGTCGCCGAGCTCAGCATTCGCGAGCAGCCGCTCGCCGGCCGGCTCGCCCGCATCCGAAATCTCGGTCGCACGGACCGCGCCATCCGGTCCCTCGGCGAGCAGCACGTGCACACCTCGAGTCTGCACCCTGCCGCCGAGATCGAGACGATGCCGGTCGCTGAGCGACGGCCGCGAGCTGGCGTGGTCCTGAACTACCGAGCTACAGAACGCGTGGCCGCGGGCTCAATGCAGCAGCGAGCCGTCTTTCGCGAGCACGTTCTTCTCCCCCGCCTCGATCGGCACCGCGAACCGGTTCTGTTTGGGCGGCATCGGGCAGTTGAACGCGTAGCTGAATGCACACGGCGGCAGCACGGCACGGTTGAAGTCGAGCGTGATCGCGCCGTCAGGGTTCGGGGCGATGAAAAGGAATCGGCCCACCCCGTAGGTAGTGGCACCGCTTGTCGCGTCCGCGAACACGAGTTGCAGGGCTCGACCCGACCGGAACGCCGCCAGCGAATAGTCCACACCGTCTTTGGCGAACTCGATCAGCCCGGGGATGACCTTCTGCCGGGTCTTGCCGTCATCTTTGATGTGCTCGAACCCTAGTGTCGTGCCCTCGGGGTTCTCCACGAAGCTCGCCTCGATCACCCACTCGGGGTTGTAGTCGAAAGCGTCGATCCCGCCGAAGTTCTGTATCGCGTCGGAGTTCGCGTCCCACACCCGCAGCGCGTAGTTCCCGTCTTCACCGGCGATGACGAACCCTTGCACGGTGTCGCTGAACACGACCTGGCTGGGAGAGTCCGAATCCTTGCCCCGCACGATCGCCTCACCGTCGACCAACCGACCGTCGACGAGAATGCCATCCTTCGCGTCCGCGATCAGCTTCAGGCCGGACTGCCCCGTCGGCAGCGGCTCCCACGTGCCGGGCACGCCCCAGATCTGCTGCGGTGAATCCACCCATTGGGTCGTGACGAGCGCGAGACTGCCGGTCGGCTGCGTCACCACCTCATTGCGGCGGGCGCGGAACGCGGCGAGCTGTTGTTCGGCGGTCCTGGTCGGCGCGCTTGCGGTGTCGGTCATCTTCCCCATCCTCGTAGGTTTCATCCTGCTCGACTTCAACTAGCACAACCCGGCTCGACACGGCGCAATTCCGAACGCAGCTCCGACGGCCCCGCCACCGCCAGACGCCGCGCAAGGGATATCCCGCTGGTTCCCAGGTTTCTTGTCGCGGAGTGCGATCGCGCGTTGACTGAGCACACGGGTTGCTCAAGGAACAGGAGGACCAGATGTCTACTTCCAGTGATCGACCGCGCGACACCTATGACGCTCGAGCCGCCGACGGACCATACGCGAGCGATGTCGACCGCCAGCACGCCGAGTACGGCGGAATGAAGTTCGGTGCCGACTTCTTCGGCTGGCTGACCGCGATGGGCGTGACTTTGCTGCTGACTGCCCTGCTCGCCGCGACCGGCACGGCGATCGGCCTCGGCCTGGGCGTGGACACGCAAGAGGTGACCTCCGGCGAGGCGAGCACAGTGGGCATCATCGGGGCGATTCTGCTGCTGATCGTAATGTTCGTCGGATACTTCGCCGGCGGATACGTCGCTGGCCGGATGGCGCGCTTCGACGGCTTGAAGCAAGGCCTCGGGGTGTGGCTGTGGGCGATCATTATCGCGATCCTGGTCGCGGTGCTCGGCCTGATTGCAGGGACGCAGTACGACCTGTTCGTGCAACTGAACGCGTTCCCGCGCATTCCGCTCTCCGAAGGCGAGTTGACCTGGGGCAGTGTGATCACGGCGATCGTGCTTGCGCTCGCAAGCCTCGGCGGCGCGCTCCTGGGAGGGGTGGCCGGGGTGCGCTACCACAGGAAGGTCGACCGCGCCGGCTACGCGGAGCCGCGAGCGATCTGATCCCCGCGCACCATTGGGTCGACGGCTTGTCGACCAGACCCGAGGCTACTCGGGCCCCGCGGGTGTGCCTGGGCCAAGGGGTAGAAGGCGTCGTTCAGCCTGTGCTAGGTTCGCGAAATATTCACGAATCGACGTGAGCGGAGGGGCGCGGTGGCACGTCGGCCTCAGTCGCTGATCGGATGGGTCTCCGGCAGGCTGCCCCTTGAGTGATCGGCCGTGGATCACACCGGGCCTGGCGGATGCGCACGAGCCTGTCGCCGACGCGGGCCAGGTCCGCCCCGACCCAAGCTCGACCGTGGCGGCATGGGTTGCTGCGTGCCTTCCGGCCGGCCAGTTCCTAGTGCACACCGTCGTGTACCTGAGCGGCAACGGTCTTCGCTGGCGCGATATCGCCGCGGCCAGCCTGCTCGTGTGGTGTCTCGGGGTGCTGCTCGCGCATCGCGACTCTCGGACGCTAGCCTCCCGCGGATACACACCGGCCTCTCCAGCGTGGTCGTTCCTCACGCCGATCGCCTACCTGGCGGCACGTGGCGCCGCTTGCGTGCGGCAGAATTTTCAGGGATACGGACCGTTTCTGCTGCATGTGGCCATCCTCGCAAGCGTGTACTTCTACCTGACTGTCCTTTCGAATTGGGTGAGCGCGATAGTTTTCATGTTCGACTCCGCGCAGAACTGGTGAGTGGCGGCGGCAGACTAGCGCCACCCGAGAGAGGATCACCGATGACCGAAAAGCCAGCGGTTCTGTTCGTGTGTGTCCACAACGCCGGTCGCTCGCAAATGGCGGCTGGATACCTCCAGGCCCTAGCCGGCGACCGCGTGGACGTCTACTCCGCGGGAAGCGAGCCGGCCGACAAGATCAATGCGATGGCCGTTGCAGCGATGGCAGAGGAAGGCATCGACATCTCAGGCCACACTCCCCGATTGCTGACGACCGACGCGGTCCGTGAGGCCGATGTGGTCGTCACGATGGGATGTGGCGACGCCTGCCCGATCTTCCCCGGCAAGCGCTACGAGGACTGGGAGTTGGCCGACCCCGCCGGGCTGCCGCTCGACGAGGTTCGCACCATCCGCGACGACATCAAGTCACGAGTGCAGAACCTGCTCGCGGAACTGACGAGCTAAGCACGCCGTTCTGTCGAGGGCGCTACTGGCTAGGCCAGGAGGTGTACGTCGCATTTCCCAGGGCGGACGGGACTTGATCCCAACTCAGCCGCCGCCACACCGCTACGCGGTGCGCCGGACTGCTGAACCGGGGCCCACCGTCAAGACCGGTTCGCGAGCACATCCACTCAACGACAGAAATCCCCGCCAGGGCAGGGATTTCGGTCGTAGGGCGGACGGGACTTGAACCCGTGACCGACGGATTATGAGTCCGCTGCTCTA
>CAYRUW010000070.1:0-7778 GCA_964427465.1 uncultured Diaminobutyricimonas sp. | reverse complement strand
GTGTTCTTCTGGCGCGACATCGTCCGCATCATCGGACACTGGTTCCGCTCCCTGTTCGGAAGGATCCCGCGCGATGACCCCGATGCGCGGATGGGCTGGCTGATCATCGTGGGAACCATCCCGATCGTGGTGCTGGGGCTGCTGTTCCAGGACCAGATCGAGACCGTCTTCCGATCGATGTGGCTGATCGCCGGAATGCTCATCGCGTTCGGCGTGCTGCTGGGCATCGCGGACATGATCGGCGCCAAGCGCCGCAAGCTCGAGGACATCACCGTGGGGCAGGGCGTCGTGTTCGGGTTCGCCCAGGCGCTCGCACTGATCCCCGGAGTGTCGCGCTCGGGGGGCACCATCACGGCCGGTCTGCTCATGGGGTTCGAGCGGGCGGCCGCGGCCCGCTACGCGTTCCTGCTCGCCATCCCGGCGGTGTTCGGCAGCGGCTTCTATCAGCTGTTCAAGAGCGCGGGGGAGCAGGGCCCGTTCAGCCTGGCCGAGACCGGCGTGGCAACGGCCGTCGCGTTCCTCGTCGCCCTCGGGGTGATCGCACTGTTCATGAAGTGGATCTCACGGCACAGCTTCCTGCCGTTCGTCATCTACCGGGTCGCGCTCGGGTCGACGCTGCTCATCCTGCTGTCGCTCGGCGTGATCCAGCCCTGAGCCGCATCCAGTCCTGTTCAGCGGCCGCCACGGGGGTCATCGCGGCCGGGCTTGCCCTGGTCGCCGTCGCGACGCAGATAGCGCTCGAAAGCCTGCGCGATGGCGTCGCCCGAGGCCTCGGGGTCGTCCCAGGTGTCGCGGGTGCGCTCGAGCTGATGGATGTACTCGGTCATCTCCTCGTCCTCGGCCGCGGCGGCGTCGATCGTCGCCTCCCACTGCGCGGCCTGCGCAGCGAGGTCGCCGCGTGGCACCGCCGCGCCGGTGAGGTCTTCGAGGCGGTCCAGGAGGGCGAGGGATGCCTTGGGCGACGGCGTGTGACCGGCGACATAGTGGGGCACGCTCGCCCACAGTCCGACGGCGGGGATGCCGGCGCGCTCGGCGGCGAGCGAGTTGGCGCTGAGGATGCCGACCGGGCCCTCGTAGGTGCTGCGTTCGAGTCCCAGCCCGCGCCGCAGTGCGTCGTTGTCGCTGCTGGCGAACACGGTGATCGGCCGGGTGTGCGGCACATCCGACATCATCGACCCGAGGGCCACGAACCCGGTGATGTCCTCGCGGAGGGCGACATCGACGATCTCGTTGGCGAACGCCTGCCAGGTGCGAGCCGGCTCGACGCCGGAGAGCAGCCACAGCTGCGTGCCGCGTCGGGTGCGCGCGGGCCGCAGCACCGTCGTGCTCGGCCAGGAGAGCTGCCGGCGGCCATCGCCGTCGAGCGTGACGGTCGGACGGGTGTACTGGTAGTCGAAGTACAGTTCGGGGTCGACGGAGTACACCTCTTCGTACGACCTCTCGGAACGGAGCACCTCGATCGCCGTGGTGGCAGCCTCGCCGGCGTCGTTCCAGCCGTCGAAAGCCGCCACGAGCACCCGTCGCCCGAGACCGTCCATTCCACCTCCCGACCCGCCCACGCGGATTCCCTCCAGGGTAGTCTCATGCCTCGCCGCCGGCTCCGTCGCCGGGGGTCGCAGCTCCGGCGTTCGCTCAGAGCCTGCTCGGTAGGCTCGAACCGTGACCGCACCTCTTCGCGCCGTGCTCTGGGACATGGACGGCACGCTCGTCGACACCGAGCCGAGCTGGCAGCGCGCCGAGCTGGAACTGGTCGAGTCGTTCGGCGGCCATTGGTCCCACGAGCTCAGCCTCGAACTGATCGGCCAGGGCCTTTGGCACACGGCGCGGGTCATGCGAGCGCACGGCGTCGAACTGAGCGAACGGGAGATCATCGACCGGCTCACGGCCCGCGTGCTCGAACAGGTATCGGCGTCGATGCCGTGGCAGCCGGGCGCGCGCGAACTGCTCGCCGAGCTCAGCGAAGCCGGCATCCGCATGGCGCTCGTGACGATGTCGTTCCGGCCGCTTGCCGAACACGTCGCACGCGCGATCGGCACGGACGCGTTCGACGTCGTCGTGACCGGCGACGATGTCGAGCACGCCAAGCCGCATCCGGAACCGTACTTGCGTGCCGCCGAACTGCTCGGCGTCGCGGCACCCGATTGCCTCGCATTCGAGGACTCCGAGCCGGGGCTCGCCTCCGCCACCGCCGCCGGCGCCGTCACGGTGGGAGTGCCGCACATCGTGCCCCTTCCCGAGAATCCCGCCTACGTGCTCTGGCCGAGCCTCGCCGGCCGTACCGTGGCGGACGTGCGCGAGGTGTTCGGGGCCCTGCGGTGACGACCAGGGGAGCACTGCGCGCGGGGGAGCGCGTCCAGTTGACCGGTCCCAAGGGCCGGCTCAACACGATCACCCTGGAGGCGGGCAAGACCTTCCACACCCATCGCGGCGCGATCGAGCACGACCGGCTGATCGGCCTGCCCGACGGCTCGGTCGTATCGAGCAGCAACGGCGACGAATACCTTGTGCTCCGTCCGCTGCTCGAAGACTTCGTAATGTCGATGCCGCGCGGCGCGGCGATCGTCTACCCCAAGGACGCCGCCCAGATCGTCGCGTTCGCCGACGTGTTCCCGGGCGCGACGGTCGTCGAGGCCGGCGTCGGTTCCGGTGCACTGTCGCTATGGCTGCTGCGGGCGATCGGCGAGGCGGGCAAGCTCTTCTCGTTCGACCGTCGGGCCGAGTTCGCCGACATCGCTCGAGGCAACGTCGCCGCGTTCTTCGGGCGGTTGCCCGAGAACTGGAGCGTCGAGGTGGGCGATCTGGCGGAGCGGCTGCCGCATGCCCTGCCCGACGCATCCGCCGACCGGGTGGTGCTCGACATGCTCGCGCCATGGGAATGCATACCGGCCGCGGCCGAGGCACTCGTGCCAGGGGGAGTGCTCGCGTGCTACGTCGCCACCGTCACCCAGCTCTCTCGAACCGTCGAGACGCTGCGCGAAACCGGATCGTTCACCGAGCCAGAACCTTTCGAGACCCTTGTGCGCGGCTGGCACGTAGACGGCCTCGCCGTGCGTCCCGAGCACCGGATGATCGGGCACACCGGATTCCTGGTCACGGCGCGCCGACTCGCGCCAGGCAGCGCACCGCCGGCACGCACGCGGCGCGGGTCGAAGACCTCGTATACCGACGAAGACGTCGAACTCTGGACTCCCGGCGCGATCGGGGAGCGGGTCAAGAGCGACCGCCGGCTGCGTAAGGCCGCACGCGAGGCCAACCGCCCCGCCGAGCCAGAACCGGATGAACCGGCGCAGGATCGCTGAACCAGTAGAGTTGTTCGGTGCCTTCCGCCGCCTGGCCACGCGAAATGAGGATCCTTGCGTAAGACCGCCGCACTCGCCGCCTCCGCAATTCTCGCCGCCACGCTCGCCGGATGCGCCCAGAGCGAGGCGCAGAGCTGCCAGCCGCAGTTCCCGGCCGGTGACGCGGCGACGATCGTGACCGCATCCGGCCGGATCGGGGTCCAGCCGAATGTGCGCTTTCCCACGCCTCTGGTCACCGATGGAGATCAGGTGAGCGTACTCGAACCGGGCGAAGGCGATGTGCTCTCACCCGGGGAGGTCGCCGACCTCCAATTGAGCCTGTACGTGGGGGAGTCCGGCGAGCTGCTGACGGCGAGCACCTATGAGGAGAACAACTCCATCCGCCGCGTCGTCGGCGACGAAGACGACGTGATCGGCAAGGCCGTGCAGTGCGCGCAAGTGGGTTCGCGGGTAGCGCTCACGACCACGGTCGAGGGCATCTACGGCCCGGACACGCTCGACCCACGGCTGGGTCTGGAGAACGACGACACCCTCGTCATGGTCATCGACGTCGAAGATTCGTTCCCCGGTCGCGCCAACGGCGTCCCGCAATTGGCCGAGAATGGCATGCCGGCCGTCGTGCTCGCGCCCGACGGTCGTCCCGGCATCAGCGTGCCGGCGCAGGATCCGCCTAGCGAGCTGCGCATCTCGGTGCTACGGCAAGGAGATGGCCCTGCCGTCGAGCAGGGGGATGTCGCGGTCGTGCACTACACGGGCCTCACCTGGGACGACCAGCACGTGTTCGATTCGAGCTGGGACCGCGGAGTGCCGGTCGACTTCGAGGCGATCAGCATGGCCGACACTGACCAGGGCGGGCTCGTACCGGGTTTCGCCGACGCGCTCATCGGGCAGAACGTGGGCTCCCAGGTGCTCGTGGTGATCCCGCCCGAGTTTGGTTATCCCGAGGGGCAGTCCCCGGCCGGGATTTCCGAGGGTTCTACCATGGTGTTCGTCTTCGACATTCTGGGCATCCAGTAGCCGGGATCGGCACCGGCAGCGTGCCCGCCGATGAAGGATGGGGTAGTGCAGCCTGAGCAGTCGCCTCGTGTTCCCGTAGAGGAACGCCTGTTCTCGCTCGTGCTAGCCTTGCTCGCCACCGAAGCTGGGCTCACGAAGTCCGAAATCCTCACGACCGTTCAAGGCTATCGGCAGCGTTACCAGCCGGGCGGCGACAACGCCAACCTAGAACGGCAGTTCGAGCGGGACAAAGACGATATCCGCGAACTCGGTGTGCCCTTGGAGACGATCGAGTCGCCGGGCGAATCCGGCAACAACCAGAACCTGCGCTACCGGATTCCGAAGGGCGCATACGAGCTGCCCGCAGACGTCGCGTTCACTCCCGAAGAGCTCACGCTCATCCGGCTCGCTTCGATGGTGTGGCAAGAGGGCTCGCTCTCGGCGGAGTCGCGTCGCGCGCTCATCAAAGCTCGCGGGCTTGGCGGTTCCGATGCCGACCCGGTGCTCGACTACGTGCCCAGGCTGCGAGCGGACGAGAACGCGTTCGAACCGCTCAGCACCGCGATCGAGAAGAACTCGATCGTGAAATTCGACTATTTGAAGCCCGGTCAAACCCAGGCTCAGGAGCGCGTGGTCGCCCCGCTGGCTCTCGTGCAGTTCCAGTCGCAATGGCTCGTGTACGCACAAGAGCCCGGCACCGGGGCGAAGAAGACGTTCCTGTTGCGCCGGATCGCGAACTCCGTGACCGGCACGGGCGAATCTTTCGATCCGCCGGTGGGCGACCACGCGGCCGAGGCCCTCGCCTCGCTCGAGCAGGTCTGGAGTGCGAACACGGCACGCATCCGGGTGGAGCCGGGTACGGATGCGGCGACGCGATTGCCGAAGCGGCGCGGCGCGACCGAGGCTGCCGAGCACACCTACGACTTGCACTACTCCGATCTGAACCTGCTCGCGGACGATCTGGCCGCCTACGGACCAGAGGTGCTCGTGCTATCTCCGCCCGAACTGCGCGAAGCCGTCGTCTCCCGCCTGCGGCGAACGGTGGTGGACCATGGCTGAGCGCCCCATGCGCGCGCAGGACAAGCTCACGTTCCTGCTGTCGTTCGTGCCCTACCTGATTGACCGGGACCGGGTGAGCGTGGCCGAGGCGGCCGAGCATTTCGGGGTGAGCCCGGAATACATCCGGCAAGCGGTCGAGTTGATCGCCGTGAGCGGCGTGCCCGGATCCACCTCGTCGTATCAGCACGAAGACCTTTTCGACATTTCTTGGGACGCTTTCGAGAACGATGAGATCGTGCTCACGCACCTCGTGGCGATCGACGATTCGCCAAGGTTCTCGGCACGCGAGGCGGCCGCGCTCATCGCCGGTCTGCAGCACTTGTCGTCGCTGCCCGAGAACGCCGACCGCGAAGCACTCACGACCCTCATGGGCAAGCTCTCTCGCGGCGCCGCGGGCGACCCGGGGCGGCTCGCGGTCGAACCGGGACGTTCGGATGCGACACTCGCCGTGCTGCACGACTCGGTCGAGCAGGGCATGCAAGTCGAGTTCGACTATTTGAACGCGCGCGGCGAGCGGGAGCGTCGCCGGGTCGAGGTACTGCGGGTCGAGTCGGAGAATGCCGATTGGTATGTGCGGGCCTGGTGTCACACCCGGCAAGCGGTGCGCACGTTCCGGCTCGACCGGATTTCGGATCCGGCGCTTACCACTGAGGCGCTCACCCACCGTGCGGGCGAGGTGACCGTGCCCGAAAGGTTGTTCGAGGGATCGCCCGACGATCTGACGGTCACGATCGACGTCACCCCCTCGGCATATGGGTTGCTGACCGGCTACCTGACAGAGGGTGCGAAGCCGCAGCAGGTCGACGGGATGCTGCGCACGACGATCCGGGTCGCGCACTTCCACAGCCTCAAGCGCCTCGTCGCGGGGTTGTCGGGTTCGGCCGTCGTCGTCGAGCCCGAGGACGCACGCCGTGCCGTGGCCGATTGGGCGAACGCTGGGCTGGCCCAATACGACGCGGGGTAGACTGACGAACGATTTGCCGCAGCACAGGAAGAGGGACTGAGATGCCGTTCGGAAACGCGCTCCAGGGGTGGCACCTGGTCGTCATCGTCCTCGTGATCCTGCTGCTGTTCGGCGCACCCAAGCTCCCAGGACTCGCGAAGAGCCTCGGCCAGTCGATGCGAATCTTCCGCAAAGAAGTTCGCACGATGAGGGACGAGAACGCCTCGGGCGGCGAACCGGCGTCCGCCGACGAGATCGACGATCCCGCGAACCAGTCCAGGCCCGGCAACAGCCGATCGTCGAACGACGATTCGAGGCAGTCGAAACCGTAGCCGAAGTGGTCTCGACGCGCTCGTTCAGGCAAGGACGTCGCAATCGCGAGGGACGGATGTCGCTTGCGCAGCATCTGGTCGAATTGCGCAAGCGACTGACCATTTGCGCGATCGCGATCGTGGTCGCGGCTGTGGGCGGTTTCTTCTTGAGCGACTTCGTGTTCGACGCGATTCGTCAGCCGATCGATGCGATCGCCCGGGAGTCGGGCCGGGCGGCGGCGATCAACTGGGACACTGTCACCCAGAACTTCGACATCCGGTTGCAGATCGCATTCACGATCGCGATCGTCGCCGCGAGTCCCGTGTGGTTGTACCAGGTGTGGGCGTTCCTCGTGCCGGGCCTCGTGCGGCGTGAGAAGGTCTATGCGCTGAGCTTCCTGGCCACCGCGATCCCGTTGTTCCTAGCCGGCTGCGCCGCCGGCTGGTTCGTGCTGCCGCACATCGTGGAACTCATGCTCGGGTTCGTCTCGAGCGAGGACTCGTCCCTGCTCAGAGGCTCGTACTACTACGATTTCGTGCTCAAGCTGCTCGTGGCCACCGGGGTCGCGTTCGTGCTGCCGGTGTTCCTCGTGCTGCTCAATTTCGCCGGTGTGCTCAGCGCCAGATCGATCCTCAAGGGCTGGCGGATCGCGATCCTGCTGATCACCCTGTTCACCGCGATCGCGACACCGGCTGCCGACGTGCTCTCGATGTTCCTGCTCGCGATCCCGATGGTCGCGCTCTACTTCGGCGCCGCCGGCATCGCCTGGTTGCACGACCGGCGGACGAACCGCAGGAACGCGCAGCTCGAAGACGCTTTGGCGGAATAGTGTCCGATGGCGAGGTGAGTTTCAGCGAGCGGATGGCGGCGTGGAAGTCCCGCAAAGCGCATCCCATGCTCGACTCGTTCGCCCAAGGCCTCGCCTTCGAGTTGGACCCGTTCCAGCGGGCCGGCTGCGAGACCCTCGAGGAAGGCCGCAGCGTGCTCGTCGCCGCGCCCACCGGGGCCGGCAAGACGATAGTCGCCGAGTTCGCGGTGTTCCTCGCGATGGCCGACGCGACCGACAAGGTCTTCTACACGACCCCGATGAAAGCGCTGAGCAACCAGAAATACCACGAGCTCGCCCAAGTGCACGGACACGACCAGGTGGGGCTGCTCACGGGAGACAC